>JBDZWB010000066.1:0-8101 GCA_040255975.1 Nitrosopumilales archaeon | reverse complement strand
TTGCAAGCAGTATGATAAGTTGATTCTTGTCTATCACCTTTTGAGGCCTACCAATCTCTTTGCCCGCTGCCCTTGCCCTCACCATGCCGTCCTTGGTTCTTTGAACGAGCATATCGCGCTCTCTTTCTGCAACCCATGTGAGAATTCCTATCATGAGTTTCCTGACGCTTGGTTCGGTTGTCTGCAGGAAGGACTCCCTTGGAGAGCATGATACCAAGGGGGCATACTGCTCTATCGCCTTTATCGCATCCAAGGTATCCCAAAAAGTCCTACCAACGCGCGACAATTCATAGACCAAGACTGCGTCGACACCTGCTGTCTTGACCAGCTCCAGCATTTCCTGAAACCCGCGCCTTTGGGTAGCTGGAATCCTGCCGCTAACTGCAGAATCTTCGAAAAAGTCAAGGATCTGGTAATTATTGGCATTGGCCCATTTTTCCAATGCCATCTTTTGATTCTGGACCGTCTGCTCTTCGGTACTTACCCGGAGGTATGCAAACGCGTATTTCATGGAATTGTCTGTACGACTTGGTTTAACTGTAGCTTTGTCAAGAAAATTGTCTAAAAAGGGTGGTTACCATTAAACGTACAATCCTAGTTGCCGGCCGTTCAAAAAACGACCCCTTTCTAAACAGTCTACTTAGATCTGCAAAATGACGGAAACCGCTATTTTTTGCCAGCAGAAATGATCTGGCAACATTTTGGCTTTTTTGCACGCAAAACTATGGCTCCGGACCCTGCTTTTTGACCAATTGTTGATAGATGGCTTTTGAACAAGATTTTCAAGGGATATTTCTAAATTCGAGTTTTGAAATATGATGGAAAATAATCCAGTTGTAAACCAAAGTTTTAATTACCAGTTTACAACTCGACTGATCTTATGACCGATTCAGCATTTATCATCAGCTGCATGGATAAAGTCCTTGCCGGCGGCTCAATTACCTTTGAAGAAGCCGAGCGCCTGCTTGCAGCTGACGACATACTGATCCTTGCCGATTGTGCCAATATCATAACCCGATCGTTTAATGGCGATACGGTAGATGTCGAAGCCCTGATAAATGCAAAATCCGGTAGGTGCCCGGAGGATTGTTCCTTCTGCGCCCAGTCATCTTTCTATGATACTGGCATTTCAAAGTACCCGTTACTACCAAAAAAAGTCCTGCTTGAAAATGCGAAAAAGGCAAAAGAATCTGGTGCTACTAGTTTTTGTCTTGTCTGCGCCTACCGGGACCCGCCAGAAAAGGACTTCCAACAGATCTGCGAAGCCATTTCTGAAATAAGGACAAAGGTCGACATCGAAGTCAACGTTTCACTTGGCTTCATGACTCCTGCCAGGGCACTCAAACTGCGGGAGCTCGGGGTAAAGCGCTATAACCATAATCTCGAAGCTGCAGAGAGCTATTTCTCCAAAATATGTAAGACCCATGATTTTTCGGACAGGATCAATACCGCAAAGATAGTCAAGGAGGCAGGCCTTGAGTTGTGTTCCGGTGGAATAATCGGAATGGGTGAGAGCAGACAACAGCGACTAGAGCTTGCTTTTTCTCTTGCTTCACTACATCCAGAAGAGGTTCCAATCAATATCCTCATAGGCAGAGAGGGCACTCCTATGGCAGGTTTTGAGCCGATCGATCCGCTTGAGGCAATCAAGACGATCGCAGTGTGGCGCTTTATCATGCCAAAGACAATTCTCAAGATTGCAGGCGGCCGGGAGGTGCACCTCAAAGACAAGGACAGGCTTGCACTCAAGGCGGGGGCAAATGGCATAATCACAGGCGGATACCTCACGACTGGTGGAAACGAGCCCAACAAGGACATCGCAATGATAAGAGAGATTGGCCTCAAAGCATAAGAAGACGATCTTTGTCGATGATCGCCTTGACCTTCTGGAAAAGAGTGATCTTTACCGCCGACTGAGAAGTGTTATAGTCCATGGCCCGACTGCGACAGTCGATGGTCAAGAAGCAATCCACCTCTGTTCAAATGACTACCTTGGACTTTCTCAGGACAGGAGGGTCATAAAGAAAACTGTCGAGGCGCTTCATGGCATGTCCCAATGCAGCTCCAGGCTGATCGCCGGAAACCACCCAAAAATCGTTGAACTTGAAGACATGCTTGCAGATCACCGCAGGACCGAAGCCGCGCTTGTCTACCCGACAGGTTACAGCGCAAATCTTGGAGCAGTGACGGCAGTTGCAGACAAGAGCTCTACAATATTCAGCGACGAACTGAATCATGCGAGCATCATCGACGCTTGCAGGCTGAGCGGCGCTAAAATCAAGGTCTTTAAACACAATGATGTCGATCATTTATACGGATTAATGCGCAGGTCAAACGGCCGCAAGATAGTGATAACAGAGGGGATCTACAGCATGGATGGCGATTCTGCAAAACTGTCCGAGATATGCGACATTGCAAAAGAAAATGATGCCCTCACAATCGTCGACGATGCACATGGCGATTTTATCTTTGGGCCCAATTTCTCTGGCATTCCTGCCAAATTCAATGCAGATGTCGATATCCACATTAGCAGCATGAGCAAGGGTCTGGGATGCTTTGGAGGATATGTGGCTACCACTCAATCATTGAGAGAATTCTTTATCAACACCTCAAGACAGTTCATTTATACTTCAGCGCTGCCGGATCACCTGTGCGTTGGTGCAATTGCTGCGATTCCCCTCGCCAAGAGAGGCAATCTGCAGAAAATACTCTATAATAACATCGACTACTTTACAAAAGCGATAAAGAAACTAGGGTTTGTACTTGGAATCTCGTCAAGCCAGATTATACCTATCTTCGTAGGTCCTGAAAAGATAGCAGTAGACTTCTCGAAAGAGCTGCTAAGCCAAAGAGTCTTCGCTCAAGCAATAAGGTATCCTACCGTAAAGAAGGGTTCTGCACGTCTACGGGTTTCACTTACTTCCATGCACAATCAAAAGCACTTGGATGTTGCGATAGGTGCTTTTGAAAAAGCGGGTAAAAAAACAGGCATCATCTAGATATATTTCTAAACTCGAGTTTAGAAATAAAGTTAATTAACATGCACTTCCAAGCATTTGCATGACTGTGAAGGAATTTGTATTCAAGCTAAAGCTTTCAGACGAGCAGAGCAGAGAGCTTGCAATGTATCTGAATTCACTTTCACACTCTGATATTCTCTTTGGCCTTCGCTTTGCGTACAACCGTCACGTCGCAGAGAGTGGTGGATACCTCATGCCAGGACGCAAGAGCATGGTGAAAAGGGAGACTCATCTCTTAAGTGCCGACCAGGCAAAGTGGCGTCTCAATAACTGGAAAACTATGATTAAAACATACAGAGAAAAGGGCTACAGCTACCCGACGATATCAAGAATCAAAAAGCAAGTTAGAAAAATTGCAGGTCAAAAATAAGAAAGGAAGTGTAGGCTAGAAGCCTGTCGCTTCTAGATTCTTTGCAGGCGTGCTTGTTGTTGTCGACGGCAGATCTGGGAACTTGTTCTTCATGTTCATTTCTACAACTGCGCTTGCTTCTTCCATTATCCTTGCTGTGTCTTCGTTGAAGCCTGTAACGGTTCCTATTTCGTTGTTCGGTATCTGTCCCGAGTCTGTAATGATGTTTCCAAGCAGCTCCGATATCTGGCCGAATGACTGATCTGCTTCTGGCATCATTCCTGAAAGTCCTCCCTGCAATCCCTTTATCACGGACATCGCCGGGCTCAGCGTCACGACTACGTCTCCAAGCTCAGTTATCGTGTTCAGCCTAAGTTGTATCTGTTCCAACGCCAGCTTTGCAGAAGTCACCATCTTGTTCATCTTTCGTATCTGCGACAGCTCTCCTGACAGCACTCTCGCGTGCGAAGCATCATGGCTTTGCATTGCAAGCACCACGCGCTTGAAGATCACCTGATCTTTTTCCTGCATCCTTGCAGATATTGAATCTAATTTTGCGATCTGCATCTGTAGCTTTTTCTGTGCTTCTTCTATTCTTGGCTTCAGCGGTGCCTGAGGCTTGATACCCTCGAGCAGCCTATGTCCAACACTTTCTCCTTGCGGCTTTACCCACTTGCTATCAAACGGCATACTATTACCTGGCCATCATGACGATGGAGAACTAAAAGTGGCAATGTACTCTAGCTGTAAGTAACCATGGTAACAGGGGTCTGTGGTTACATTTCCCGGAACAACCTCACAGCTACTGCAAATCTTATTGCTTAGACAAGTTTTTTAAAGGCTACAACCCGGGGTTAATCTATAGAGATGATCAAGGAGAAGATAAAGGTCAACAATCGCAGTTACAGCGTTACCATCAATGAGCAGACCCAGATGTACGCTATGCGGTTGCGCAGGCTTTATCAGCAGAGCTATAGCGATATGGACAGCTTTGACGAAGTGAGCTCTGAAATCTCTAGCACGGTAAGCAACCTGCTCAAACACGCAGTCTCACCGGAAGTAAGGGAAGACGACATGGACGGAGTCATACAGCAGCTTCTGAAGATGTACGAAAAGGCCGCCAAGAAGTAATACATCTAGAAAACATCTAAATAACAATCACAAGCGTCTCTCAGCATGGATGCGCCTGCTATCAAAAAGTGCATTAACCCTTCATGCGGTTTAACTTATGAAATCAATAATGATGTTTATAGGTGCTCCTGTGGTTCACTCCTTGACATAAAATACAGCAAGAAGCCAAGTCGAGACCTTATCGAAACGTTCTACCAGCGGCGCAACCATGGGGGCAACATCTACAATGAAAGTGGCGTGTGGCGTTTCCGCGACCTTATCAATTTTGCAAATATTGACACTGAAAGTTTCGAAGAGTGCTCTCGCGTGCTGGTATCGCTTGACGGCTCTGAGGGCCGCCTCTCAAAACCGTACAAGATGAGCAAGGCCGCAGACTATGCCGAGATGGACCATGATTCGTTCTTGCTCCAACCTGAAGACTACAATCCATCCGGCTCATTCAAGGACAATGGCATGTCTACCGCCGTTACACATGCAAAGATGCTCGGCGTCAAAAAGATAATCTGCGCGTCCACAGGCAACACTTCCGCTTCTGCCGCAATGTACGCTGCCAATGAGAGTATGGAATGTGATGTCTATATTCCAAAGGGCGAAATTGCGCCAGGCAAGCTTGGCCAGGCCTTCCAGTTCGGGGCACAGGTAATTCAGGTTCAAGGGAACTTTGACGACGCACTTTCAGCATCGCTAAAAAACGCCAAGGAAACTGGCGGCTATACCGTCAATTCCGTAAATCCATTCCGCCTTGAAGGTCAAAAGACTATCGTATATCGGGTTATGGAATACCTTGACTGGAACCCTCCTGATTGGATAGTCTATCCTGGAGGGGCGCTAGGCAATACCTCAAGCTGTGGCAAATGCCTCATGGAACTTTACGAATGGGGCTGGATTAAAAAAATACCCCGGATGGCGATAGTCAACGCAGAAGGCGCAAACACTTTCTATGAGCTCTACAACGGCATGTTTGAAGACAAACGACTGACATGGAACGATGGTCGACCCGACCTCGCGATGGTCGATCGCTATTATGCTCATTTGGACAAAAAGGGAGTTAGGCCAAAGACTCATGCAACTGCCATTCAAATAGGCAAGCCTGCCAACATCGCCAAGGCATTACGGGCACTGGACTTTTCAAATGGAGTCGTCGTTCAGGTAAGCGACAAGGATATGAGCGACGGCATGTCCATAGTTGGTCTGAATGGCTTTGATTGCGAGATGGCGTCAGGAGCAGTGCCGGCCGGTGTGAGAAAGCTTCGCAAGGAAGGAATAATCAAACGTGATGATGTGGTTGTTGGTATACTTACTGGAAGACAAAAGGATCCTGCACTAGCAGTAGAATATCATACAAATCCAAACAACATGTTTGCTAGGCCGCCGACCAGTCACTGATATTTTATACAACATTTCTTATGTGTATATTACTATATGATTGACATTGCAACTCTATTTGCATGTTTATAATGATATGATTGACATTGTTACTATGGTCATGATAGCAATATCAATAATATGATTTTCGATGCTGATTTTTTAACCAGCTACAAAAATTGGCGTTTTCTGCCTATGACTGAGCACAAAAACATGGTAAAATGGGGTCAAAACAAACAGCAGAATTGAGCGGAAAGTCTACTCTGACGTCTTCTTGAGCGCCGATAACATGGCATTTGCCTTGTGCTCGGTTTCTGCCCATTCGCGTTCTGGGTCAGAATCCATGACAATGCCTGCACCAGATTCGATGTAAGCATTTTTGCCGTCTATGAAAATAGATCTAATCGTGATGGCAAAGTCTGCAGAGCCATTGAAGGAAAAGTACCCTAGGGCTCCAGCATATGGTCCTCTTAGTGTAGGCTCAAGTTCATCGATGACCTCCATTGCGCGAACCTTTGGAGCTCCTGAAACTGTGCCTGCAGGAAACACGGCCTTTAGGGCATCATACGAATCATAATCTTTCTGCAACCTTCCCACTACATGAGAAACAATGTGCTGTACATGACTAAATCGTTTTACTGTCATTAGCTCGTTGACTCGGACAGTACCAAACTTGCATACTCTGCCTATGTCGTTTCTTGCCAAGTCTACCAACATCGTGTGTTCTGCTATCTCTTTTTCATCATTGAGCAGATCTTGGCGCAGTTCTTCATTCTTTTTTTCGCTTGCTGTTATGGGCCGCGTGCCTGCTATTGGAAATGTCTCTACATAATCATTTGTAACACGAATAAGCATTTCGGGGCTTGACCCTATTATGCAGCGATCGGACATTTTCAACAGATACATGTAAGGCGATGGGTTCACTTCCCTGAGGCTTTCATACAGGTTAATCAGACTGCCGTTGATCTTGAAGGTCATGCTTTTTGCAAGCACGACTTGAAAAACATCGCCTTCATAGACGTAGTGTTTTGCTTTCTTTACCATTTTTACAAAGCGCTGCTTTGTCATATTCCTGCGAGGAGTAGAGTAAGAAAAGCGCTGCTTTTTGTTCTTGACATTTGCAATCTTTTTCTCTATTTCTGCAAGCCGCGACCTGCCTAGGAAAAAGTAGTACGCTTGGTTTTCCTTGTGGTTGTACAGTATTCCGTCTTGATAGATCCCGAATTCAAGCAAAGGAAAAGCGCTGCTTTTCTTTCCTTTTGCCGGCAGGTTCTCCCAGAATCTTACAGCATCATAATTGATGTATCCGACAGCACCTCCTATGTAGCGGAAGCGGTCGTCGCTCACCTTTGGCATCAATTCTCGCAGCTGTGCAAGCGGCTCTGTGACTGGCTCGCTTTGGACTATCCTTCCTTTCCGGTCCCTAACGACAAAGTTCTTTGCATCGCAAGTCACAGTGAACTCAGGATCAAAGCCAATGACAGACATCTCTGCTAGCTCTTCCGGGCCAATAAGAGATTCTAGGATGAATACTCTATCATACAGAGAATATAGTTTTTTGAAGAGTTTGAACTGATCTTCAGACGTGGCTAGTTTATGTATCTGAATGGCGCTGCCAGCAAGCTGACCAAAAGTAACCACCTTTGTTCATGTTCTCCTAGCCTATTGGGCTATGTGCACTGAAGATATCATTTAAACCTTTACTGGCAGTGTCACTGCGCCCTCGGATGCAGATTGGACAAGCGATGCATACTTTGCGAGTGCACCAGTTGTATAGTGCGGTTTGATTGGCTTCCACTTTTTGACCCTCTTTTTCAGCTCTGCCTTCGATACCATAAGATCGATTTTGCTCTTGTTCGTGTCTATCACTATCTCATCGTCTTCCTTTACGAGTGCTATCGGGCCGCCGACCATTGCTTCAGGCGCAACATGTCCAATCATAAAACCTCTTGTGGCACCGGAGAATCTTCCGTCCGTGATCATCGCAACTTTTTCTCCAAGACCCTGTCCTACAAGCGCAGCGGTTACCGCTAGCATTTCGCGCATACCTGGCCCGCCTTTTGGACCTTCGTACCGTATGACAACGACATCACCTTCTACTATCTTGCGCTTGGATATGGCTTCAAATGCCTTTTCTTCGGCGTCAAACACTCGGGCTTTGCCCACGAATTTCTTGCTCTGGACGCCTGCCAGCTTGACTACTGCTCCATCTGGTGCAAGGGTGCCCCTTAGTATC
>JBDZWB010000065.1:0-8198 GCA_040255975.1 Nitrosopumilales archaeon | reverse complement strand
ACCAAGAACCCGTATTTGAAGAAAGGAATGCTTCTTTCATACTATAGATTCAAGATTGTTGATGGTATATTGAAAATCCCACTGGGAAATAGACAGTATTTTGATATTCCATTGAACAAACATACCAAGGAAATCGTTTCTGATCCTGCCGTGACAATACGCTCTTTTACGCTTAACGCCAACAACACGGTGAGCATCTGCTACTCGAAAGAAATAGCCGAGATTGAATGTGTCGCGATAGCAGGAGTGGACAGGAACCTTGGAAACCTGACTGTTGGAACTAGCAATAATGTGGTGCAGTATGATCTTTCAAAAGCAGTTGACATTGCTGAAAACACTCGCTCGATAGTCAAGTCATTCTATCGCAACGATGTCAGAATTAGAAGGAGAATAGCTGGCAAATATGGCAGGCGCAGACATGATAGGATTAACCAACTATTACATTGTCTCTCAAAAGATGTAGTAGCCAGAGCGAAGAAAGAAAAAACAGCAATTGCATTTGAGAAGCTGACATATATCCGCCGGCTGTATCAGAAAGGTAACAATCAAAGAAGAGATTATCGTTCAAAGTTAAATGGCTGGTCATTTGCTGAAATCAAACGTCAAATAGAATACAAGGCCGCCTGGGAAGGCATGCCAGTAATCCAATTATCAACCTCTCAAACGAGAGGAACGTCGCAGCTCTGCCCTCAATGCGGAAAGAGACTCCAAGGGGACAGGCTACACAAAAGGGAGCTCTATTGCCAAGAGTGTAATAGGTGGCTCGACCGCGATGTAGTTGCTGTGATGAATATAGCAAAGAAGGGCGCTGACGTGTTCCAGCGTTCACAAGGCGCAGCAGATGAAGCAATGGTACAGGAATCTGGCAGAAAGGAGCCGGTAATCCTGAAAGTCGATGCTGCGAAGTTGACTTTTAAGTTAACAGAACCTTAGAAACTAGTCAAGTCCTTCCAGCAGGCCGTCCGCCTTCATCTTTTCCGCATGAGCAGAAATGTAGCGCCAGATAATGTCTGCCTTGTCTGACTGAAAGTCCCATGGCGCTATCAGCACAAGGTCGTTGTCCCTTATCCACATTCTTCTCTTTATCTTTCCCCTAATGCGGCAGGTCCTCACCTTGCCGTCTGTGCACTTTACAATGATGTTGTCGCCGCCGACTAGCTTGATGACTCGGCCCAGCAGCTCGCCCTCTTGGGGCAGGACCATTTCTTTTAACTCTGACTCGGAAAGTACCTTTTTCTTGCCTATTTTAGATCACAGCTACTCTGGAGTAATAGGGTTAAAAGTGTACCGCCGGTGCTTGCACTTAAATAACGCTGTAAGTTTTGAATTGAACGGGCCGTTAGCTCAGCTTGGTGGAGCGTTCGACTGATAATCGAAAGGTCGAGGGTTCAAATCCCTTACGGCCCACTAACTTATTGGGTTCACACCCGCAGTTTGTGCGGCATATAAAGCAGGAACGCAGCCATCGCGTCGAGGATGAGACAATTCTATTACGATGTATGTAGCGACAAATTGTCTACTACAGTTGCACTATTCTGCTTAATTATAGGATACTCCATCTATGATGATGGTAGATCTCATCTACGGCCGCGGCATAACCGACCTCTTGAGAGAGATGCCGTTTTACATCAGCATATTCAAAAAGATGACCGCATACAGGCTGTTCCATATAAAACAGCCAATGTACGGGTCTGTCGACGTTAACAACGTGTGCAACCTACACTGCACGCACTGCTACTGGTGGCTCAACCGCAAAGAAGAGCAGGACATGACAGTGGAGGACTGGCGGAAGATAATCAAGGAAAAGTTCAACAAACAACACATCTTTGTCACCACGCTTGTCGGGGGCGAGCCAACCCTGCGCCCTGATCTGCTAGAGCTCTTTTGCAAGGAGATGCCTGGAAGGGCCTGTGTCGTCACAAACGCCACGTTCCCGCTGAAACGCTATGACGGCCTGTACTTTTACTGGGTTTCGATGGACGGCACAGAAGAGGTGCACGACAGAATACGTGGAAAAGGATCGTATGCAAAGACAAAGAAGAACATACTCGACTATACTGCAGGACCAGGGAGATACGGAAAATCGTCATGGAGGGACATCTGGCTTTCAATGACCATAAACTCGCAGAACTGCACGACCGTCGAAGATTTGGTAGAAGAATGGAGAGGAGAAGTAAACAAGATCGGCCTTCAGTTCCATACGCCTTTTGCAAAAGGAGATCCACTGATGCTGTCATTTGGAGAAGTACGCGACAAAGTCGTTGACAAGATTATTGCACTGAAGAAAAGATACCCTGACTTTATAGTGAACCCTATCCAGCAATTAGCGCTGATGAAGGGCAACTGGGGTGGCGTCGGAACAACGCCTGTTGACTGCCCGTCGTGGGCCATACTGTCGCTTGACCACATGGGCAGGGTAAAGCAGCCTTGCTGCATAGGCAGTGCAGATGCAAAGAGCATGAAGCCGATATGCGAGGAGTGTGGCTTGGGATGCTATTCTATCCTGGTGGCGCAGGGGATTCGAGGGAATTGATTCCGAGTTACAATATCAACGATCCTAAGGCTTTGAATCGTCAGCAGTATCTCGCCTGATTTGCCGCTGGCAGCACTAGCTGCGTTCTTATTAGCAAGCCACCTTTAGTAAATGATGTCAGACAAACAATACTCTCTGGTCAGGGACTATGTAGCAGATTCGAATTTGAAGCAACAAAAAATCTGTGGCAACTGTGGCGGTTTTGCGGCTAAAGAAGTCGTTTTCCTTGTCCAAGGCGATATTTCGGTCGTAGAAAGGTACTGTGCAAACTGCTCGCAAGAAGTAGTTAAAGAAAGCAAAAAGAATATGCACTATCTATAGCATAATTAACTTACGAGGTGTTCCTTCACAACAGTAAGTGAGATCGTAGCATCGACGCCTGGTATCTTTTCGATGTGCATAGAAATCAACTCTTGCAGCTTTGCATCTGATTCTGCAGTAATCTTTAGGATGAGATCATATCTACCCTCTGTTCTATGCACAGCCGATACATGCGGCATAATGGATATCTTGTCCATAATTCTTGAATCGAACGGGAACCGGCAGTTAACCAGAACAATTGCCAATGTCATCCATTACATTATCGGCATATCGAGTATTAAAGAAGAATTTCGTCAGCAGATGCATAGTGATAGATCGCTTTTCCTAGTTTACAACTCGCGCACGTTATATAGCTGAATGACGTAGATATGATAGTAATACGTTAGAAAAGAAGTCAGTCCTTCTTCTGATCCGTAATATCCGTTCATAGTAATGAAAACTACCTCGATAGTATCATGTATGTGTGGAGCCGATCAACAGCTCGTGACAGATGTAGAACGTGGCGAGATTGTATGTACAAAATGCGGCTTGGTATCGCCAGATAGGGTCGCGGAGAGCCGTGCAGAGTGGCGCACATTTGATTCAGAGAAGAATGAAAGGGTTAGAGCCGGCTCGCCGGCTTCTCTGGCCCAGCATGATATGGGACTGTCGACGACCATCGGGAAGGAGAACATAGACTCCAGCGGTCGCCATCTAGATGCCTCAGTTAGTACGACAATTAATAGACTAAGGACATGGGATTTCAGATCAAAAGCCCAGTCATCTACGCACAGGAGCCTCATCCGTGCCTTTATCGAGCTAGGCGGGCTAAAGGGCAAACTCGGGTTGTCAGACGCGATAATAGAAAAGACAGCCTATGTTTACAGAAAGGCACAGGAAAAGAGACTGGTAAGGGGGAGGTCCATCTCTTCAATGCTGGCTGCAGCCATCTACGCTTCATGCAGGGAAATGGGAGCGCCAAGAAGTCTGAGAGATATTGCAGCAGGGACTGAAGTAAAGCGCAAAGATATTTCCAGAAGCTATCGCATTTTGGTCTTGAAGCTTGACATCAAGGTGCCATTAGTGGATCCGTTGAAATGCGTTGCCAAGATCGCAAACCAGGCGGGCATCAGCGAAAAAACAAAACGAGCGGCCATGAAAACTATGAACGAGCTCGTAGAGCGGGAAATATCCGCAGGCAAGCTCCCGATGGGACTTGCAGCAACTGTCCTATACATGTCATGCTTACAAAACGGTGAGGTGATATCTCAGAGAGATATTGCAGAAGCCGCGGGAGTGACAGAAGTTACGGTCAGAAACAGGTTCAACGACCTGAAGCGCCGCCTGCGGCTGGATTGACAGGGCAAGGGCTTGAGATAATCAATGTCAAACATCAACAAAAACTGTGACACGCAAGAGGAAGAAAAATATTTCAGAGAAAGATACGCAGAAGAGCTTCGCAGGAAAAAGACCAAGAGCACCACTAGTCCACACTTTGGCTCAGATGAATTATCTGATGAAAGAGCAATGGTCAAGCATCAGGAAATGATAACTCCGGGGAGAAGGGGAGAGCAGATAAAACACGAGGAAATAAACAAGGAAATCCTCAGGCGCATTGATGCCCAATCAAAAACAGAGTAAAATAGCGTATTCAGGTGATTGATTATCTATCATTTTTTGTACGATTGGCTCCTATTGTCAAGACTTCTGGTGCCTGCATGTGCTAGCAGAAGCGGCATAGATCTATCAGACTCTGCCAGTACGGGTCAGCTCCAATGATCCCGATGCTTCATCGATAGTGTGATATAGATTCTATACAATGCCAACTCAGCATGTTTCTGCTATTTGGTAGATATTCTTTCGACTTCTTTGCTATCCACATATTCTGCAGGATAAGACCAGCAAAATGTAGGTGAAGGTCACTTGGATAACAATCTCTTGTAATTGTCTGACATCAGACAATGGTACTTGGCAAGTGTCTGATCAGCATCACCATCCATGGAATTTGCCATCTCTATATGGTACTCTGTGTTTGCCCTCATTGACTCGTCAAAGGCTTCTTTAATCATCCCAGGTATCGCATCATTATGCCCATCAGCATTCTTGGCGACTATTTCATTAATCCACGCTTCAAGAGCAACTAGGAACTCATCTCTGGCACTGCGCCTAAGCAACCGATCTTATCGCCTCCACTAATTCAGCCACGTGGAACGGTTTTGTCAGAAAGCCATCGATGCGCGTACCTGGCATCACCTTATTAAGCTCGCCCTTGTTTATTTCAAACGCTGAAATAAGAATAATCCGCATGTAAGGGGCCAAATCTTTTACCTTTCTGGCAAAAAGGAAACCTGTCATTTCAGGCATTCTTGCATCTGTCATCACCAGGTCAATGCTTTCTTTTTCACTCTCGAAATATTGCAGTGCTTTAGTCGCGCTGGAAAAGGCAACAACATCAAAATCGTTGCTCCTTAATCCTTTCTCAAGCACAGCAAGTACGTCTAACTCGTCGTCAACAATCAATACGGTATGCTTATCGGAATTGTGTCGGTGCGTGGGGCGTCATCATACCCACCATTCTAATGATATACAATCTATCTTGCTCCACCTTCGGTACACACACCTCTAGTATAAAACACAGATCTCTGGAACAGGCATCGTGAACCGGGTAAAAGACCACACGACCTGCAACAGTCATCGCACGTGAGATGCAACGGTCAATCAAGAGCAGCTGCATCCCGCAAGTTTGCAACAAAACTCTGCTACAATCCATTTCTGCGACTGTACAGGTCGGCATTCATCCGCGTAAAATGAATGCATTCTTGATGCGACGTATGTGGGGTTGACCCGTGCATGATTTGTTTATTAATAATGTCAGTAAACACATATGATGACAAGATCTTACAAGAAGACACATAGGGCGAATTTTAACCCCACAGTTTACGACTACAAAACAGGACTGTATTGCAACAGGTCTGGCAGCTTTCTTACCCTTTACGAGGCAAACGCTACATCGTGGCTATGCGAGAAGTGTGAAGCCGGATTCTCTTCGATACAAAGACTGCACGAGCATCGAGTCGGTGTTCATTCCTATTAGAGCCACTTGACGTGGCACAAATGTCTCCACAAAAGGGAAGAGTGAAACTACAAACTTGAGCTACGTTATATGTCAGAAGAGCGTACAGGATACTGTGAAGATGGAACATGCAGTCTTTTTCGGCATTGGCCATGCCAATAGTGAACTCGCTTGGAGCATCTGGCTACCCTGCGCTGCAGAACTTTCTCTCACACATTCTGGATAAGAGAAACAGGTTCTTCTTACTCTCCAGCAAGAAGATTTTCTTTGTCCTCTTG
Source organism: Nitrosopumilales archaeon (assembly GCA_040255975.1). Classification (GTDB taxonomy): domain Archaea; phylum Thermoproteota; class Nitrososphaeria; order Nitrososphaerales; family Nitrososphaeraceae; genus Nitrososphaera. Next base: position 2,014 of record JBDZWB010000065.1, on the reverse strand, counting down.
GCTGCACTGGCAGTTGAAATGTTAGAGGAAGTATTCTGACGACAAAAAATTGGAGGATAATCCGATGCTCTCGAATTAGACCTCCCCTCCTTTCTTTTTGTGCAAGATAGTGACGTTAGCAGCGCAAATGATCCTGATTGTTGGCTTGCCGGCGAATTTGTTGCATCAATTAGACGAATTAAGGGTCAAACGGAAATAGACTGTGCAGTAATAGCTTAGCATGGCCGCCCCGGCCCTTAATAGTGACGCATGCGCATAGATTATGAGAAGATGGAACAAACAGTAACCTTAATCATCCTAGGTATTGCAGGATTGGGAGCAGTAACTGCATATGTGATCGCAGGACCAACTCTGAAAAGAATATTGCACCGCAGCGGAGAAGGAACAGTTACGAGCACTCCGTCCTAGCTTTCTTAATTATGGTATAGACTGAAATGAACGTCTACTATCCATGTCATGGACAGAAGCGTAACACAAAAAGCCCTATGCGCGCCCTCTAGTAATGAAATGTACAAGCAATGCTCGTCATGTGGAAAGGAATTTCAAGACTTTATTGAGGGCGTGAGCTATTCAAGTGTTGCAAAGGGCTACGTTGTCTTTTGCTCCGACAAATGCTGCAAAGATTACCTTAATTCAAATATCAAATAGCGGACATTGTCGCTGGCAGCATATGAATAAATACTGCACCTCAGGATTATGCCCAATAATGGGAAAGATAAAGAAGAGAAGAAAAAGCTCTACGAAGAAGAGCGTAAACTCAAAAGCAGGATACAGACGAAAGTCTGCATGATTAACCTTCTTGTCCCGAGGAAAAAACGACATACAAGAAATGCTGAAGGACAAAATGTTTTAATCTATGCTGACGAGCGGTAACACATGCCGTCGCCGGTCTATCGAAATTGCCTTTCGCACGATATAGCCATCGACCGGGCAAAAAACAAGCTCAAACAACTGGTAGATTCTCCAAATACCCAATTAGTCAACTAATATGCTGCCTTGGTAAGAAAGGAATTTGATGAAACAGAGCAGTTTGTTTACAACAACAAGGCGCTGTCTGAGGATATAGACAAGCTTGATGAATTGCTAAAAACAAAATACGGTATTGATCCGGATGTTGACCTTAGCAAATATGTCAGCGATAAACGTCATATTTGGGCTTTGGTTATTATCGGGCCAGCGCTGCCCGGTACATGTTCGAACCACGATTTTAGCGGCCTGTTTTTGTAGAGGGCCGAATCCGCAATATGATGCAGGTTTTTCAGATGTTCTACGATGCCGGACATTTGCATTTGGCTGAAGCAGAGTTGGCATTCTACTACCCTGCTGGAGTGCTGGTGCTCTGTACGCTTGTTGGATTTCAAGGGTTACCACAATATCTGTTCACATTCGCATCTTCCGCCAAACTTTGTTGTCCTGCCGCATCTTAGACAGATGGACGGAGGCTGGGCATTATTCTCCTCATCATCAAACATGTTTCTTGTCAAGTCCTACTTGCCCAACGCTATGTACTTTTAGTAATCCGCCTAACTGCTGCGAATTTTCAAGGAATCTAATTCATTTGCTAGTAGTGTGATACATGTTATCCTCCATATCATGCGCCAGTAGCTCGTTCTGTATCAACATTGCCAAGTATTCTTTTAATTGTGAATATGAAAGGAACGCTTTGTACATTATCTTGGTCTTGGTCGCGCCACCGTTTGCTGATTCTAAAATGTCTGAAGCAAGTTCTGTTCTACTTCTGTATTTCATTTTTCTCGATCTATTATAGACAGTACGACTATATGTGTAAGACCGATAAAGTGTTGTACAACTATGTACCTGCCGGATGGTAGGTGTCATGACGTTCTGTGTAATTTTTCTCAGGCTATGGATCCTCTTTCTGAAACTGGTATGTTTTTCTTACTGTCCAACTTAACTTCCGAGAAGGCGCTACAAGGTCGGATATGGTCAAATTTTATACCTCTAAAGAACAAGCGCTAATAGATATACTGAAGACGCACCCAAACTCTACTAT
>JBDZWB010000064.1:0-8220 GCA_040255975.1 Nitrosopumilales archaeon | reverse complement strand
TTGTTTAATATAAAAAGAAGAAAAAGAGGCTTGGTACCGCCGTTTGCGGTTACCAGTCTTTTCTGACGAAGCTGCCGAGCTTGCCGGTTCTTGCAGTTGCCACAATGATTCCGACGATTGCTACAGCCAGTACGATTGCAGCGATTGCGCCGAACTCTGGGATGATGTGGTCACCGACGATCTCGATCTCTTCAGTGCCTGCTTCAAAGTCGATGCGAAGTATGTCCCTTGTGCCGTCTGCTTGGTATTCATATTCTGCTGGTACTTCATCAGCAAATACGACATATTCTTCATTGTCTGCATCAAAGACTTCTTCTTCGAACCTGAGTGACAGTGTTCCGTCTGAAGTTGCTGTCAGGGAGGCCAGCAGTGAAACAGCATCTACATCGCCTGTGACGCTGTTAAGCCTGTTGCCGCTTCCAGTAATCATGTACTGGATTGCATGTTGCTGACCACCGATCATGGCTTGGATTGTTCTCCATCCACCGGCTGGAGCATCTGTTGATGTAAACTGGAATGTGGTTTCTTCCTCTACGCCCCTGTAGCTCACAACTACAGTGTATTCGCCGTTAGTGTTCATCAGTCCACCAGCAGTGAACGAATAAAGATATGATCCATCAACCGCAGCGTCAAACTGATCAATCCTGTCTCGGTTGCCCTGCGGGTCAAGAATCTGTATCAATATCGGCTGGTTTATTGTCGTCGCAGTCAACTGACCTGTGATCGTGATCGTGTCGCCTGTTTCATAGCTGTCTGCGTCCGTCTCTACAGTCAGCGTTGTTGCTTGTGCATATACCGCACTCATTCCACTTCCAAGAATCAAGGTGGAGGCAATGATTGCAAGCAATATGCTTTTAGAGTGCTTGGCCGTTTCTTTGAGCATTTCTTCTATAAAAAAGATAGCCGTAATTTAAAAGGTTAACTGAAATAATATAGGGTTCTTGAGGTATAAATAAAGCTTTTAAGCATGCTCTCGCACTATGATAAATTAACTTACCCTCATGTGCGCTTAGGCGGGCGGGTTTCTCAGCTTTGCCTTGAGCCGGGTGTTGTGTGGGCGCGTTCTCAATATCTTCCCGCAACAGGGGCACTTTGCCCCGGTCCATCTCAGAAACAGCTCGCATTCGTTGCAGCGCTTGTAGCCGTTGCTGTAATAGCTGCCATGCTCCTGCCTTCTGGCCTTGAATGAAAGGCAGATGTTTCTGCAGGGCACAAATGACGATTGGTACGGTAATATTTCCGCTTTTCTGTTTGAAAATGAAAAAGCGTGCCGCACGGGAGCGCAGCAGCGAATTCTAACTTGCAGTGATTATGCCGTCCAATGTCAGTCCCCAGTTGCCAAACCTATTGCTTGACGATCCATCGAAGGTGAGCTCAATTGAGCCTGACTCTGGAACTCAGCTTCGTCGTCAATGACGCTTCCGCGCATCTCTAGCTTGTAGATGTTGCCGTCGCGTCTTCAACCTCTAGCTTGGACTCTACCTTGTGTTCACGCTCATGTTCACGTCCTCCTTGGCCCTTTTGTTGTCATCATGATCATCGTCGTCATGGCCGCTGCCTGAATTATCATCATCGTGCTCTTCATCATGATCGTCATTTGATGATCCGCTATTATCATCATCGTGATCAGCAAATGCGTTCATTCCCGCAAAATAACGAGGATTAACGCCACTGACTACTGACATTATCAAGGTAAGGCCTACTATAGCCGCTAGCAGGCACCTCAAATTATCCATAAGAAAAAAAGAAGTCGTTTATCAAATAAATTAGCTAGATTATTTCTCTATATCATACATTTTTATGTAATGCAGTGCGATCATTATCGAACGTATTCACCATTATCGATATTGAAGGGAAATTTTAGTACTAAAGGCAAGTGCAAAAAGACGAATCTTGTATCATATCTCCTAAATGTTATGGATATAACAATGGCTCATGAAAACCAGTCTTTTGGCTGTTCTAGCCGGTGCGGTATCCGTTGGTCTTGCCGCAGGGGTTTTTGCAGTCCCTGCTGTGCTGAATACAGCCGCAACGGCAGCCGACTCTGAAATAAGAGCCTTTGACACAATACCCCTTGAAGGAAAGTCGCTTGGGTCTGGAGAGTTTCTTCTGCTGGTAGACTCTACGCCTGCATTGATCGAGTCAGGTCACGTGGCGCTGAACATACCCTGTGAAGTTGAGGGAGATGATGCGGAATCGGACATTGCAGTCGTTGCTGGAGTTGCGCCGGACTTGTCAGAGGTTGATCTTGAATATGTTGCAGAGTTGTCAGATGCAGACAATGACAGATGTGTCTTCCACGTGGACATTCCGGAGGGAGACGAGGACGTTACAGACATTGCCATGATAAACACTGGCGACAATGATATCACGTTTGACAGCGGTATGTTTGTGTCGACTTCAGTGGGCACTTCTGACGACGCAGAATAAGCCCGCCCCTTTCTTTTTTTACGATACTGTCACAGCGGAAGTGATTCCTTGTCGGTTGCAGATTCGGGATCCTAGCTTTTGATTTCAATCAAATAGGAAAAGACTGCCTCTCCTCCGTTTGCAGTATGAAAGTCTTCCTAGTCAATAGTCAATATATCCCTGGAGCAGACGCCGATGCTAGGATCAAAGCCTCCAACTGCCACAAACGAAGGTTCTGTGAAGAGGTCTGCGTCGCACGATTAGTCATGAGTTTTAAGCTGAATAGAAAATTCAAACATTCCAGTGTTTCTGCCGGTCTCTTTTAGATCGGGAGATGCCCCCCCAAGTTCGTTTCTGTCTGTCCTGAAAGTAACAAGCTTGATGTCTTCTGCTTCGTATTCGTCTATTCTATTTGGGCTGGAATCTAGGCCGCCGTCAACTATAGTGACAGTAACCTTGTTGCAGGGTCCTGTCATTTCTGGATCTCGGACTGGACGGATATCGCCAGTCTGGACAGATGACAGATCTGGCATACCAAAAACTGATGCAAAAATAATTAGCGAAAATAAGAGTGGCCATGCTCTTTGCATATAACGATTCATTATTTGTTCACTATTGCAATATTACGAAGATTCGAAATTCTAGTTCTATTTTCTAACACCGTTAGAAGCGATGTGTTTGTTTGGCAGATGTGGGGCCAGAAGTTTTCATCTTTATGGTTTCAATGAACTGCCAGCTTGATTTTGATCATGATTTTTGGTCAGACTTTGACGCAGCGATGATGCACGAATGGAACATCACCACCGTTACAGGTTGCATTGAAGTAGAGAGTTTTCCGCCTAGTATTTACGCATACAAGAACTTGGCAAGCAGGATTATAGCCCAAGATGAGAATTCTACGGTGGTTGCAGGAAAGGCTAGTGACTTTACGGCCTACATTGATGCGCTTTTGAGTCAGAACATGTCTGATGTCCAGATGGAGCAGGTTGTTTTCCTCACTGAACACTCGGACAAGATATTCCAAAAGCCCCTAGCAAGTGGTGTCGCTTACCCGACTGAAAACATGGCGTTTGTGGAGAACAACTTTGAATACAGCACTGCAGCAGCAAGCCACGAGATCCTACATCTTGTGCTTGAGGCAGAAGGTCATGAGAAGAGCTGCTACGTCGACGCGGTCCATGAAAACCAGTTCAAGTACGAGCTGAAGGAGATGGGGAGCAAAAACAAGCATCCCATAATCAAGAAATTTGACTGCTAGGCAAATGCAGGCATAATAGCGATGTTGTTGTAATTAATTCACAAATCTGCATGTCGTATGTTAGAAAGAGGTTTCCGATCAGACCTGTAAATATCACGTCGGCAGTTTCGACTTTTATCTTTGCAATGATTTACGGCCTGATCGAGCACATGCTGCTTGCAAGCCCGATTGGCCTGAGCGTGCTGACCTACCCCATGAACATTCACCTTGCTGGACAGCTTTACTTTTACCACGTTATAATGCTGGTGATGGCGATTCTGGTTTGCTTCAACCCGTTCTTTGACAGGCTGATTTTCCGGACTAACAGGAGCATAAAGATGCAAGGGCTGCTGTGGGGCACTGGCAATATACTGAATTTCATCTGGCTCGAAGACATGTTCTACTGGGTTCTGTTTGGAGAATGGCCCAAAGACGTAATGACTCCATTCCACATCTCGTTTTATGGGGTGGTGTGGTGGTACCCTGTGGCGCTTGGAGGGGCCCTCTTTATGTACTATCTTACCTCACGGAACATAAGGAGGGAGCCAATCGAAGCAAAGGTGGACAGTTCTTAATAATTTTGCAAGCGATGAATAAGTACTGAACAGAACAAGAGCTGCTATTGTTGCCATCATAGTTGTTGTAGCGGTTGCCATAGGCATAGCCCTTGCGCTGCTCCAAACTAGGCCTAAAGAGCCTCCTGACAACGGCGGCACGAACATTGCCAACGGGACAGAGCCTGAAATCATCAATGTAGTGTCCGCAAGGTCGGCTTTCCCGTTTGCACAGCGGTGGGTTGCCCAGTACAACAATGATCCAAATTCTATAGGCAGGGTTGAAATTGGATATTACCTAGACGAACCGCGTGTGCCAGGTGACGTGATAATTGTCGGTTACATTCAAAATGCCAGTGGGTCACGACATGTCCCTGTTGGTCCCCAGGCAGCGGCAATCGTCTACAACATCCCCAGCTTTCCAGATGTACCGTCAGGACTCAGGCTCAACGCAAGCTTGCTCTACCAGATATTCAATGGTTCCATAACCCGGTGGGACGACCCAGCCATTGTGGATGTAAACAGTGGGTTGAACCTCCCCTCTGAAAGAATAGTCCTAGTCCGCGAGGCTAGCAATAGCAGCACTCTAGCCCTAGTTGAGCGCTACCTTTCTACCCCAATCATGTGGCCAGAAAGCAGCGTCAGAGTGATGGGTCCGGACGAGCTTGCGACCACCGTGAGAACCACGCCTTATTCGATTGGATATGTCGATTTCTCTTATGCGACCCAGACGAGGATGACCTTCGCCGCCCTTGATTCTGGCGGCGAATATGTTCTTCCTTCAATAGATTCGATAGAAACGGCGATAAATGCCGGATTGCAGAACACAACTGCAAACGTCATTATTATAAATGCAAGCAGGTTCGATAATTCGTCCTACCCATTGACAGGGCTCTACTATGCGTCGCTTGAACAGAAAAACAATGCGACACTCGACTTTATAGACTGGATAACTAGCGATGAAGGGCAGCAGGTCTTGGCAGAGGTCCAGTATCCAGCAATCTACAGCAGAGGGCATCTTGCCACGTTTGAGGAAAGAAGGTCGAACTCTACTGGTTAGGAATAAAGGTTCCCTATTTCAACCAAAGTTTGATAATGGATTTCTAGCAGAGTTTTCCCGTTGGGACTCATAAGCCCTTGACTCTAATGAGCCCCTGACATCGATTCAGTTTTGCCTTCTTCGCCTAGCTTTTGGACGATTATCCGCACTGGGACGTTCTTGCCCGTTTCTTGAACCGTTACTGTCACATTGCCGATTGTTATCTTGTCTCCCTGTTTTGGTATCCTCTTTAGATTTTCATGCAATAGACCGCTTATGGTAGAGTAATCTGTCCCCTTTGGGAGGCTGACGTTCAGAGCTTCGTTCACGTCGTCGATTTCGACATCTCCGTACAGGACCACGGTCTGCTTGTCGATTTTCCTTAACAAATGGTCTTCGACATCTGTTTCATCGGCAATCTCGCCGACAAGCTCCTCAATGACATCCTCTAGGGTAACGAGCCCCTCTGTGCTTCCAAACTCGTCGACCACTATCGCCATCTGGATGTGCCTTCCTTGAAATTCCTTCAACAGCTTGCTTATCGGCATGTCCTTGGATACAAAGAGTGGCTTTCTGGCCACGTCCTTTAGCATCATGTAGCTTGTCTTGGTTTCGACGACCCTCAGCACGTCCCTTGTGTGGACAATTCCCACAATGTTGTCCATAGAGTCCCCGGTGATTGGGATACGCGAAAACCCACTATTATTTATCTGGGGAAGGGCATCCCAGATCAAGAGTCTTGCATTCAAGGTGAACATGTTGTTTCTTGGAGTCATGATGGCCCTTACACTGGTGTCGTGGAATTCAAGCACTTCCTTCATCATCTCCCGCTCCTCCTTCATGAGCACCTTTTCCTCGACTCCGATGTCCAGTATCGCCCTCACCTCGGCCTCACTTAGCTTCTTGGGCTTGTCTTCGACTTTGACTGCCATGAACATCCCCCTTGTCACCAGTTCAAGAAAGATGACAAGCGGGTATAGGATGTACTGTATTCCCAGAAGAACCCGCGCAAACTTGAGCGATATCTTTTCAGAGTGGGCATAGCAGTACGCCTTTGGCGTGATGTCTCCAAATACGAGCAGGATAAAGGTCATTACGCCTGTTGCGATGCCGAGCCCAAGGCTGCCAAATATGCCGGTTGCAACGTCGGTTGCGATTGCTGCGGCACCGATGTTGGCCAGATTGACTCCAAGCAGGATGGTGATGAGCATCCTTTTTGGGTTTGACTTGAGCTTTGCAAGGGAGTTGGACCCGGATCTCTTTTCGTTGACCAGTCGCCTGAGCTGACCTCTCTCAAGGGAGACGAGCGCGACTTCAAGGCCGCTAAAGAGTGCAGACAGCCCGACCAGCCCCGCAAGCGCGGGAAGCGCAAACTGTAGCTCTACCATGTTTTAGATCTAATCAGGCATCAATACGCATTGCCATGTAAAAAAGCTCTTGTCTACAGGCTGGCGGGCATTCTGCGCTTGTGCTCGCTATTTTCGTTCATTTCCTTTATCTTGTTGACCTGCTTTTCAGAAATTCCCAGCTTTTTTGCTATTGCCTTTGGCTTTATTTTCCTATCTACCAGCAGGCGGAGTATCGAGTCGATTAATTCATAGTCCATCCCGATCTCTTCTTCTGCAAGGTGGTTCGGCCATAACCTGGGGCTACTCTTTTTGTCGACAATTGCATTTGGAATTCTTAGGATTCTGACAAGGTCGCGCACTTCAGTTTTGTACAGCTTGACTATTGGCAGGATGTCTGCTGCCCCGTCACCCCACTTGGTATAGTAGCCAAGCAGAAATTCCGACCTGTCCGAGGTGCCTGCAACAAGGTAGTTGTTGAGGTTTGCGTGGTAGTACAGGATATTCATGCGGATCCTAGCCATCAGGTTTCCCCGTGCCCGCTTGTCAGACGGCAGGATGTCTGCATATTTTTGCAAAAGTGAGTTAATGTCTATTACCAGGTATCTTGCTCCAAGTGACTTGGCTTGTTCTATGGCGTCCTGTGTATCTTGTTCCGGCGTCGTGTAGCTAGGCATCACAAGACCAAGCACCCTTCTTGGGCCGAGGGCGTTTACAGCCAGCTTTAGGACTACTGCCGAGTCGAGGCCGCCGCTCAGCCCAATAACCAAGCCTTTGGCAGAGCTTTTCGAAACATAATCTGAAATAAAGTGCTCTATTCGTCTTGAAATGCTGGTGTTTACAGGCGCTTTTTTCACGGCATGATTGAATCAATCAGGGTCATATTAAAGGCTCTACAGCAGCTGGAGGCCCGAGCGCTTATCCCTTTTTGGCTTCAATGGATGAAATTGTCAATAAGGTTTTGGGAATTAACGCATTTTTCAGGCCAAAGTTTCAAAATATTATATGCCGTTGTCATCACAAAAAATTACATGCACATGATTAACATTTCAGGTGCTAATCTCATTCTCAGTTGCATTCCCTCAATCGCCCACTCGTCAAAGACTCTGGCATGTCTGACGTCAAGATTGAGGATTTGTTTAACGAATCTACAATAGAACTGATGGAGGACTACTTTCACGTGCAGGACCGCGACGCACTTTTAAAATATCTCAGAAAAACTGTTGCGTCCCATTCTGAAAGATCGGCAAAAGAATAAGCCGATCACTGCTGAAGTGGATTAGAAGTATTATTATTATCATTTGTCATGTAGTATTCTGATACCAGTGGTAGCGTAAAGGCAAAGGTGGCCCCTTTTTTATCGACGTTGTTGTCCGCCCAGATTGAGCCTCCATGCGACTCGATAATGTTCTTTGACAGGAACAACCCTAGGCCCGTGCCGCTGTCGGATCTTGTTGCGAACTTTGTAAACAACCTTGGCATTATCTCTTTTTCAATTCCTTTCCCGGAATCTATTACGCTGATGACTGCGTGGCCGTTTTTTTCCTCGCATCTGACAACAATATCTCCCTCTTCCGTGAACTTTATTGCATTTGCAATCAGATTGGATAACACCTGGTAAATCCTAGCCTTGTC
>JBDZWB010000063.1:6076-8223 GCA_040255975.1 Nitrosopumilales archaeon | reverse complement strand
GCTTTGGAGCGGCAAACCCGACGTATTCGAGCTTTCTGGCCGCAGAGCCGACCTGCCATACGTTATGAGCTGCGATAGTGTAGGGCGGTGGAAGGTCCGGTACCAAAATGCGGTCTGCCATAGTCCACAGGGTCCCAAGAAGCTCACCAACCATGTCTTCAAACAAGCGCGAAATAGCAAATTCACGAAGGCGAGGTGACAGCAAGAGCTTTACTTGGTTCAAAACCACGATTGAGGGTATCTTTAGCAGACTGCCAGCAACAAGAGGCGACAGACGTGAGTCTGAGACTACAACATCCGGATTACAGGCGGTCATGTTGCGGATTTCTTGGCTTACTTGCTTTGACAAGTTAGTAAACCAGAGGGGTATATTTGCAAGGCTATTCTTTACTGAAAATCCGCCTTCCATGCTCCATGCAAACTCTACGGGTGGGACGGTAACACACTTGAAACCCCTGAGCGACACATAACTTGCCGCCTCGCCGTATGAAGAAAAGTTAACATTGACTCCGTTACTGCGCAGCTGGTCTGCAACCATCACAAGACGGCTTGCGTGTCCAAGACCAACCCCGTATGGAGCGAAATAGGCGACGCCCACACCGGGAATTATCAAGCCTGATTATATATTGTCATAGTTGGAGCCGGACGATTTGACCCTTGGGCGTTTTTTCCTTGAACACGATAGCTTGGAATTTGTACAGTTTCGAAGAAGGATCAATCCATGCGTCGACTGGTGCCCCTGCCTTGTAACAGATATTTGCGAGGTATTGGTCAACATCCCATTTCAGTTCCACTGGAACTTGGGGAAGCAGCAGTCCCGAACCATGACGCCAGCGCAGGATCAGGCCGTCTCTGCCTAATTTGATCTCTTTTCTATACTCGGCCGGCTTGGTATTGATCTCTTGTGGAGGCGTTAGCACACTTACTTCAAAGATCATGCTGTCCATCTCATGTATGTCGACGGGGGGAAACCGGGGATCTTCAGTTGCCGCTGCAATGGCCGCCTCTACTATAGACTGACGAAGCATCTTCTCTGGTAGTGGAAAGCCAATACAACCTCGCAGGTGTTCCTCGTTAGTTCTTGTTAGGTAATTGAGCGTGACAAACACGCCAGCCTTTGTGTCTTCATTTTTTTCGATGTGGATTACCTTCGATTCCTGAAGGTACATTTCAACAGCCCTTCTCGCCAGCCTGACAAGCTCAACCCCATCTTCGTCAGATATCACTGTGGGAAATACGCTGGACATACTAAAAAGTCATGTCCCTACCGGTAGCATTTTCCGGTACTCTTTCATGCTACCAATTTTAACGTGGAGTAACATTTTACATGTATGGAGGTGCCGGATGACGTTCTGCCACTGCTAGATGATAATGAAAAAGTACTTTTTAGTATTAAGCAAAAAAAGTACCGGCCGGCAATAAACATCGAGTCGGCAACAATAACTAACAAACGCGTCATCTTGCGAAGGCCATCAATGCTGAGGATAAAAAAAAACTATGTCGACTATAGCTATTCTGATATAACAAACATTGTCTTGGATAAGGGGCCACTCCGCTCTACCATAATGCTCAACCTAAAGATGGATGCAAGTGACCTTGTGATAGAGGACATTCCAAACGAGACAGCTCAGCAGGCGTTCCGGCTCATCAGAGAAGGCATAGATGAAGCAAGAAGGACTGCAGACATGACATAGCGAGGTCGAATTTTTATAGTTGAACGACAACATCTTGTAAAGATGAAATGCACAAATTGTGGTCGTGAGCTCATGTTCTACCCGCGCACAGACAGGGGTTCTGGCATTTCAGTCGAAGTGTATCGCTGTACCTATTGCGGAATGGAAATGCGAGAATATCGTCCAAAACGGCAAATCGGGCGCTAAAGACATATTAACAGTATTTAGCAACCTACCGCCATGATGAACTGCCCGTCGTGCGGAGCAATCATGGTCTGGCTGAATGGCTCTGTCCTGCATGACCCTCCTATAAAGGAATACGAATGCAGAAGGTGCCAGCTTTTTGTGATAAAGTATCCTGATGGCAACTACGATTCCAAGCCCATTCAACCAGAGTCAACACAACAATCATGAAGATAAACAAGGTTGTCGAGACGTGCATCTATTCCACGGATCTCGTCAGCATGAAAAAGT
>JBDZWB010000063.1:0-6066 GCA_040255975.1 Nitrosopumilales archaeon | reverse complement strand
GGCTGCCAACACACGGCGCTGCCGCCCCTCAATCAAGAATACACTTTGCATTGGAAATCGAAGAAGCAGAACATGAACAGTGGAAGGAAATGTTGACGAAACACCAGGTCGTGGTAGAAAAAGAGATCCGCTGGAAGGAAGGTTCCAAGTCGCTTTACTTCCGAGACCCTGCTGGCAACTTGGTTGAGCTAATAACCCCTGGCGAGTGGCCGGTGGAAAGCTAATATAACATCCTGACCTGCTCTCCTCCGTAATGGCCAAAAGAACTGCAAGACCGTCTCTGAGAGTACAGCTTGAGGATAAAAAGAGGATAATCGTCCTTCCAGGAGTATTTGATGCTCTTAGCGCTAGGATTGCAGAGCAGGTGGGCTTTGATGCAATGTTTCAAACAGGCTATGGATCATCTGCGGCTTTGCTTGGAATGCCGGATTTTGGTTTCCTCAATGCAGGCGAGACTGTTGATAATGCAAGAAGGATAATCCGCGCAGTCAATGTCCCAGTGCTGGTGGATGCGGACACGGGCTATGGCAACCCACTCAACGTTTGGCGACTAGTGCAAGACTTGGAGAGCTTTGGCGCAGCTGGAATATTCCTTGAAGACCAGATATGGCCAAAGAGATGCGGCCACATGGTTGGCAAAGATGTTATACCAAAGGATGATTACTTGCCAAAGCTCAAAGCGGCAGTCGAAGCGCGCAAGAGTAGGGATTTTATCATAGTGGCAAGGACCGACGCTCGCGCGCCCATGGGGCTTGAGGAGGCGATTGAGCGCGGAAAAGCCTACAAGAAGGCAGGAGCAGATGTGATATTCGTTGAGGCTCCAAGATCCATCGATGAATTAAAGAAAGTAGCAGACGAGATCGACGCGCCGCTCGTTGCAAACATGATAGAAGACGGAGTCACTCCAACCCTGCCCGCTCAAGAATTGTTGAAGCTCGGCTACCGGATAGCGGTCTTTCCTCTTTCCGCACTCTACAGCGCTACGTATGCCATGAGGGAAGTACTAACAGAGTTGAAAAAGACCGGTGCAACAAAACAGACGCGCAAAATGATGGTAACGTTCAAAGACTTTAATCGGTTTGTCGACTTGGACAAATACATGGGTCTTGAAAAAAGGTACACTTGACCATTATAGTAGAATGCTCTGGAATTGGTAAATAAAATCATCTGGCTTTTAATACGTGAATCAGCGGGTAGCGGTAGTCATACCTGCAAGGAACGAGGAAAATTTCATCGGCAAGACGTTGAATGCGCTTTTTAATCAACACAGTCTGCCAAACAGAGTAATAGTTGTAAACGACGGCTCAACTGATAGGACTGCAGAAGTTGCATCTATTGCAGGTGCAGAAGTAGTAGACATGCCCGACAGAGGCTACAACGTGCACGGCATGCCCGTTCTTGCTAGGGTGATAAATCAAGGTCTTGCACGGCTTGAAGAGTATGACTTTGGCAGCCCTAGCGATTATGTTCTGATACTTGGCGCAGACCATATTCTTCCTCCTCACTATATCACCGCGGTACTTGATGCGATGACAGAGAACAAAAGGTTGGTTTTGTGCTCTGGCATAATAGAAGGCGAACGCAGCATAGTTCCGCGAGGCTCTGGAAGGGTCGTAAGGGCGGATTTCTGGAAGAGCATCGGTTTTCGCTATCCTGAGAATTATGGTTTTGAGACATACCTTGTGTTAAAAGCTCAACAGCAGGGTCATGAGGTTAAAGTGCTAAAGAATCTGACAACTACTACATTACGCAAGACTGGCAAGAACTACAAGAAAAGTGTCTACATATCATACGGCAAGTCCCTCAAAGCGCTTGGCTATAGCAAGCTGTATTCGGCAGCAAGGATTGGCCTGATCTCCCTAAAGAATCCAAAGGGAGGCTTTTACATGCTAAGGGGCTACTTCAGCAAAGACGTTCAGACGTATGATCCAGAACTGCGTTCTTTTCTCAGTAGCATACAGCATCAGCGAATCAAGCGCTACGTCACCAACCCGATCAGGGCGTTAAGTGAAGCTGCCTGACATGAACATTTTGCACATCTGGGATCAAGCAGGCGTTGCCTGTATTCTTGCCAAACATCACCGGAATGCGGGCCACTAGGTCAAAATCCTAAAGCGAGCGAGATACGATCCATTCGGGATCTCCCAATTTTATCAAGAGCCTCTGCTTGACATGGACGGCAAGGCATTCCTAAAATATGCTGTCAAAGAAGCCGCAAACTATGATGTGGTGCACGTGCACTCCATTTACAAGGTGATACCTGAGCTGCGAAAGAAATATCGTGACAAAAAGCTGGTGCTTCATTACCACGGCTCAGAGGTGAGAGACAGACATAGTGGCCTTCTTCTACGATCAGAGGCTGAAAGCAAAGCCAATATTGTCATCGGTTCAACGGCCGATCTGAAAGAATTTGTCAATAACATGGTACATGTACCAAACCCTGTCGATACCGAGCATTTTACACCAAGAAATGGTTCTAGCAACAAAGCATTTACTATCAAGGCTGCTAGGGGCGACATTCAGAGATTGCTTGATTACCTCAAAAAGAACAATATCGACATACAGTTGGACGTAGTTGACAGGGAAGCCCATCCGATTTCTTATGCCGAAGTGCCTGCTTTTTTGAGACAATACGGGATATATGTTGACATCAAATTTGTCGACGGTACGCTTTTACATGCAATGAGCAAAACGGGTCTGGAGTCGCTTGCATGCGGCCTGTCAGTACTTGACCACGAGCTAAAATATTTGCACGACTTCCCGCAGGAACACCGACCAGAAATCGTAGCAGACCGGGTACTTGGAATCTACGAGAGCATTGCTTAGGCAGTTTCAGTATCTCTATTTTTCTGGACTTCCTCCTTGGGCAGTTTTTTGATGATCTTTTCCAACATTTCTTGCATCTCCTTCTGTTCCTTTTCTGAAACCTTTCCTTGCACAAGACGGATCATGAACAACCATAATCTTGCTTGAACTATGTTCTCGCTGAACATTGCTTCCTGCTCAACTTTCCACTGCGTTTTCCTGTGCCAATATCCTATCACTATGGCAAGTGGGACATACACTCCAATGAAAATAAGGGCAAATATCCATAGCTCGTTGACAACAGGCTGTATCGCAGGCAGAGTTTGCTTAACATCTTCAACAAGAAGTTTGTACTGAATAGTTATGAAATTGAGAAATGTCATTGCAAACACTAGATAAATGGTGTGACCCTGCCGAAAATCGAGCCAGCGCCGTCTTATCCAAGAATTTCTCTTTCTGTAAAAAGACACGATTATTTTTCATTTGGACATCGTATAACACTTGTGCAGAATGCACTTAACACTATCTTATAGCAACATCTTCTACTGTAAACATTGGCTGCCGGGCGCTGTCAAGAGTTATATGGTATGCAGGTTTTCCCTGTCTTTCGACCGCTTCTGCAAGGGATTGCGGGTCATCTGAAAAGCGATACGCCCTCTCGTCATCGAGGTACATCTCCATGAATCCTCTCCAGTGCTTTTCCCCTACAATGACAGCATTGTTCTCGGTGTTCTGGTTTATCCATCTGATGGATGACAAAAGCTCGTCATTGTCATGTATGTCCAGTGAATTGAACTGCATCGTAACAGGACCAAAGTTCTCTATGTTTTGCCGTGTCATCCCGTACAACACAAAGGGGCTGTCGTATGGCATCACTGCATAAGCCACTCCAATTGCCGCAAATGCAACTAGAATAGAACCAGATATTGCAATAGAAAGATAGGGCTTGTTCAGGTTCTTGACGGTCTTTAATATTCCATAGCCTGCAAAGATTGCAAGAAAGATGCCTGCAAGTATCATCCATCTATCAGCCACGAGCTGGCCGATATCTGGAAATGCCAGCCATGAAAAAGAACCGATGATCGCAGTTAGCAATGGCACCCTTAACAGGTACTCTTTTATTCGCACAAATCCAATGATTGCTGGCGCTACAAGCAGACCATTTGTGATAGCAAAAAGAACCAGCAGGTTCTGCGGATCATAGAATACGGGGGTTTTTTCTGCAGATACTACAAGGTCGTTGACACCAGCATCAGGTGCAGAATAGCTAGCGATGAGGAGGATGGAGAAAAATCCTGTTGCAAAGACCGAGACTCCGATCACATCCTTTCTTTGAGTCATTGCAGAATATGCCAACAGTGTGATGCATAGGATGGTCCCTATCATCCTGTCCGCTGCAACAGAGAGCGCCGCAAGTGTCAAAATTACTACAATTCCTTTCCCACTCTTGTTTCGAGAAAGAAGAGAAAATATGAACATCATGGCAGTCAATGCAAAAATATCTCTATGTAGGTCCCACGCAGTCCGGAGAACTGCCATCTGAAAAACTACAAAAGTTGAAAGAAAGATGCTTGGGATTATGTCGAGCTTTAGAATTGACCTTCCAAGGTAGTATAATGATGTGCCAAAGATCCCAAACACTGCAACTGCCACCGCCACGACGACCGACTGAGAGGACATTCCAGTTGCAATCTGCACGGAATGAAGGAACACGACATACAATGGGAACTGATCTGCCAGAGTCGACCAATGCTCGTCAAAGTTTTCTACCATTGGAATATAGTAGTTAACAACGTCATATCCTATTGGATGTGGGTAAGCCATCAGTTCCGGAACTATCCTTAGTATGACACAGAGAGTAAATACCAAGATTGCTGCAAACCTTTCGCTAGTAAAGAGATTGTACCGTGAAAGTGGAGTTTGGATCCACAATCAGACTTAAAAGGACAACATGGTTTTTCTTGGTTATTGCCTACCCGAAAGAAAGCTAAAAAAGTAAACATACAGGAGGAACAGATAAAGTTGCTAAAGAAGATCATTGCTGAGCTGCAAATTTTGAATGCAAACATTGCAAGCATAAAGTCAGGTCCACCGATGGCAGAAGCCGATGCACTACCTGAAGGAGGATCCGACGATGAAGAATTAGAAGACTATGAGTAACTATTCGTAAGCGCTACGATATTCTTGGAGCATCGTCTGCTTTACATTTTCTACTAGATCCTCTATTTCTTTCCTGTCATTCAGATCGTTCTTTCTTTTTGTATGGATTCCAAGCGAATCCAGCTCGCTGAACCAGTAACCCTCGTCCTGCTCTTTAGAGTACATCAAGTCAACATTGATAACAACTGATTTATATGATCTCAAAATTAGCGGGGATTGGAGTACTTTTCTAGATCTTGCCTGCTTCTTTCAAACGCGCTTTCATCCTTGCCTCTCCCTCTCGAAAGCGCTTCTTTTCCTCGGGAGTTTTCAGGTCAAGCTGAGGAACTTCTATAGGCTTGCCATTTTTGTCAAGGGCTACCATCGTCACAAACGCCGTTCCGGTTCTCATTCTCGTTCCATCGTCAAGATTCTCAGATTCAATCATCACTTCAACTTCCATTGAAGATCTCTTGACATAGTTGATTCTAGCTGATAGTATCAACGCATGACCGATGTAGACTGGCTTCAAGAAAGTCATCCTGTCGATGCTGGCAGTCACGCAGTTAGTATTTCTCGCGTGCCGCTTGGCCACGATACCTGCGGTGAGGTCGACGTGTTTCATTATCACACCACCAAAGACATTGCCTTTTGGGTTTGCGTCTGAAGGCAGCATCATTATAGTCATTTCAGTCTTGGATTCTTGCGGGCTTTTCTTCAACTGGACTTTTTGCGCTCCTGCTTGCTATAAAGCGTTTACCAGCCTAGTCATTTTTTCCAAGCTGACCTCAAACCCAAAGCGTTTTTCTTCTTTTTTCATGTGGCGGTACATGCTCATCATAAGGTTCACGTGCCTAATAGTGCTCAGTTTTCCGTCCATCTTTAGACGAACTATGCGGTAAACATCGTCATAATAGTCAAATCTGTCAAGCACCCGTTTCCTGTACTGTTTAAAGTCAAACTTTTCCTTGCTCTTGTCAAGGACATCTAGGAAAATGTCGCAGCATATGAGCGATGGGATTATGCCTTCGCCCAGCATCGGAAAAACGCAGCCAATCGACTCGCCGACGCCTATTATGTTGCCATCGAAAAAGGGTTCCATGCGCTTTGGTGGCGCAAGTC
>JBDZWB010000062.1:0-8297 GCA_040255975.1 Nitrosopumilales archaeon | reverse complement strand
GCTGGGCGTACGACAGGTATGCCTTGTACATGATCTTGGTCTTTGTCGCGCCGCCATTTGCAGCTTCAAGTATCTGCGAAACAATATCAGTTTGCGTTCTATAGCGCATCGCCCATTTAGGCGAAACCTGCATTATATGTCGTTATGGGGTCAAATACTAGAATTCAGTTTCATCTAAAGGGCATCTACAGACTAATTTGGCTAAATCCTTATGTGCCAAGATTGTTACGACTGTCTACCACCCTAGTGCAAATCTGGTCGGCCGGGCACCGCCTTTGCTTGCAAGCTGAAATGGCAGCCCGGCCTGACTAATATTGATGGTTTAGATTCATGCAATGAAAATGCGCTTGATCATGGGCATGATCTTTTTCATTATAACTGCATCAAACCCGATCGCGCCATGATCAAACGATACAAGCATTATGTAGTCATTCGTTAGCGGAATTACCGCGCCGATTACTTTTTCGTACCGGCTGACATTGTAGTACATTTTGCCAAGGTTACGTGCCCAGGAAGACGTTTTGAAATGACGCATTGCAACTTCCAATGCCTGTTTATGCTCATCTTCGTCTGTCAATAGCGGTCGCATGTTCTTTCTGCTCAACTTGGTAACCGTATTGCCGTATCTGTCGATTACTGCGCAATGGCGCACAGACTTGCTTACTCTTAGCACCATTTCTGGCAAATGATAAGCGTCACCATCGTTTGCCATGATGTTTTATTTTATCAGTAGAATATAAGGTACTTTTTTACAGGTTTCGCCTCTGGAAAATTCTTATATAGACATATTTTGGCCGAAAATGGGCACTGAAAGGTTGAACCAAAATGCAGACCCTGGAAATAGGCGGAATCAGCTGAAGGGACAAAAGTTGTGCAGAATTAGTTTGGCCCATGGATATTCTATAAATACTCTATAATGGCTGCGAGTGGTGTTGGCTACGCCAGAAGAGACTGGAACAAAGGTCACAGAAGCAGTCAAGACAGTGGCTATAGACGTTGATTCTGTTCTTGCAGACGTCATGCTCGTCTGGGCAGATGAGTACAACAACCGAAACAACAGCCAGATCACAAAAAAAGACATTACCCGCTGGGACATACCAACGGTGCTTCCGATAACACCCGACCAAGTTTACAGATACTTTAGCTATGTCTGGAAGTATAGGTGGCGCGAGATACCACCCACAGAGCACGGTATCGGAGAAGTGACAAAGCGCATCCATCGCAAGGGTTACAGGATATCAATCATAACCAAGAGGGAGAGGCCTACTGTGCCCTATGTAGCCATGTGGCTTGACATGCACAAGGTCTATGCCGACGAGTTGTTGTTCATTTACGATGCGGTACCCAAGGCGAACTATCCTTTCGATGTGTTGATAGACGACGCCCCAAAGAACTTGATAGATATAGTTCAACCAAAGTCGGCCATACTCTTCAACCAGCCATGGAACAAGGAATTTGACTGGCCCGTCAGGGTCGACAACCTCAGTGAGGCAGAAAAGCTGCTCTAGGAACTGTAGTGGCTGCAGTCGCATACGCCAAACAGGCACTTTGACGAACCCTGTATGTGGTACTTTATGTGGTGCCCGCAGGTGCATATCCTTTCCCTGTTGAGAAAACCAAGTTTCGCTATTCCGCTATGCAGTGCCACTCTTTGTGATGGATTCTCTGCCTATATTTTGGAGAAGCATGATTATTCTAGAGCAGGATATGAAAATTTGTTGTGCTATTGTCGCTGCAGTTCTATCAGGGCGCGGTTTATCAGCGATGCAAGCCCGACGTACTGCGTGAGCATCGTCACTGCAGATTCCAGCACGTCCGGCCCCCGGAAGCCTTCGTCGTACTTCATCTCCACAATTCCACGGTCAGTCTCTACAACTGCGGTAAGGAGCGAGTAGTCCCCCAGCTGAGTGTCCCTGCGCTCAATGTATTGCCTCATTTCGATTTTCTGTATGACAAAGCCCTGGTTTTTTTGCGAGCCCTTTTCCAAAAGCACGTGTGATCTATCGGGTGGCCTGTTGATCCTGCCCGGATCGACGTCGCTCAGCTTCATTTGTAATCGAGGAACCTTACCCACTCGGGGAACCAGAGGCTGTTCTCCGGCATGCCGATGCCCTTTGCCAGGACTGCCGGCGAATTATAGTAGACAGAGTCTGAGCCTATTTCCCTTGCGATGTGCTGGTTCAGCTCGTTTATCGAGGAAACTTCTCCCACGTACTTGTTTGCCACGAGGTCACGGTTCTGCGTGTACAACCCGACCTGCCTCCCGTCCACGGTCGGGACATAGCTAACAATGACGTCAATGCGCTTTGCGCCGGCGTTCTTTAGGTAATATATCGTCTCACGGGTTGTGCTTCCAGTCTGAATTGTGCCTTGCACGGTGGCTATCTTTTTGCCCTGCACAAAGTTCTGCATGACGAACTTGAGCGACCTGCCCGTAGTGAGCAGTTTGTTCTTGCTGACCTGTTCTGAAAAGTCTATCATGTGGTCAGCGTCGTCATACCTGTCCTTGATTACGCCTTCTGCAAACTCGAAGGATTTGGAATATTTCTGGTACTCTATGCTAAATCCAAGGGTCATTGGCCGGGTGTAGTCCGGCTCGGCGTAGGCGTAGTCGATGTCCAGGTCATTTGAAAGAAAGTTGGCCTGCTCTTTGCCGATGTTCTTTCTAATCTGGTACACGCTCTTGCCGTTTACCGTCGCTACCACGTTTGACTCCCTGATGAACTCAAACGGGTCCATCATTATTCTGACAGCCTGCATGCTGGCAAGGACTTCAAGCCCCCCTTTCTTGCTCATCCTGAGCAGGTGACCGGGAGGGACGTCTGCAAATTCCATGTCGATAAGCGACGTCCGAAGCGAGTTTTCTGAAGCGATTATGTTGAGCGTCTTATCGCGGTTGGCCGCAGTCACAAGTGGCTTAAAGCCGGTGCTGTCCCGGTATGCATAGATCTCGTCTGCCACCTTTACAACAAGGTTGCCTCTCAGGTGCCTATCGAGGAATTCTGCAGCTCTCTCGGGGTTTTTTCTCTGGATTAAAAGCTGGGTAAAGATGTGGTAAATCTTGAAAAGCGAGTCAGAATCCCTTGCTGGCCCGATGTACGGGTGCAGGTGGAGTTTTTCAGTGTCTACAAAGAACCCGTCAAACGCAACCCAGATGTTTGCCATGCTTGGGAAAGGAGGCGGCCTCTTTGACAGGTAGCCGATGCCGTTGTTTCCGTGCAGTTTTTCCTTTTGCGCTATGCGCAGGATCTCGCTGTCTGCAGGAAGCCATCCCTCTGCGCCAGTGGATACATTGCCGACCATCATCTTCCAGTAGGCCTTGCCCCGGTGCTGGAGCATCCTCATCGAGTGGGCAAGATAATAGATGATGTTCTTGTTGTTCGCATGGCTGTAGATGGCGACAATTCCGGCCAACTGCCTTCACCTTTGCTCAACGGGGCTTGGGATAAAAATCTTGTCTCAGGTCGAAGGTGCAAACATCTGCCTGTGCCTTTCATAGTTTACAATCTGCTGTTCAAACTGCAAGGTAAGGCCTATGCTATCCAAGCCGTCCAGCAAGAGCTTTTTGCGGAACTCGTCTATGTCAAAATGCATCTTGCGGCTGCCTGCCACGACCAACTGCTGTGCAAGGTCGATTTCAATTTCCAGATCCTCATTCTTGAACAAATGGTCCACCTCATCTGGCTTGAGCCTTACCGGCAGTATCCCGTTCTTGAAGCAGTTGTTGTAGAAAATGTCTGCAAACGAAGGCGCAATTACGGCACGGAAGCCATAGTCGAGTATGGCCCATGCGGCGTGTTCGCGTGAGCTCCCGCTGCCAAAGTTGTCCCGCGCAAGAAGGATCTGCCTCCCTGCGTATTTTGGGTTGTTTAGCACGAAATCGCTTCTCGGTTTGCCTTCCCTGTCAAAGCGCCAATCGTAAAACAGGTACTTGCCAAAACCTGTCCTGTTGACTAGCTTTAGGAACTGCTTTGGCACAATCTGGTCAGTGTCGACGTTAACCCTGTCAAGCGGTGTGGCCCTGCTCTTGAGCACTGTAAAGGGTTCCAACTATAGCCACTCCCTTACATCTACAAAATGTCCCTGTATTGCCGCAGCCGCTGCCATTACCGGGCTAACAAGATGGGTCCTTCCGCCCGAGCCTTGCCGGCCCTCAAAGTTGCGATTTGAGGTGCTTGCGCATCGTTCGCCGGGTGCAAGTATGTCAGGGTTCATGCCAAGGCACATGCTGCATCCCGACTCGCGCCACTCAAAGCCGGCCTCTGTGAATACGCGGTCCAGTCCTAGTTTTTCCGCTGCTGCCTTGACCTGCTGTGACCCCGGAACGACCATGGCTCGCACGTTTGGCGAAATCTTCCTGCCTTTTACAATGAGTGATGCTTCAACCAAGTCTTCAAGTCTGGAATTTGTGCATGAACCAATGAACACCCTGTCGAGCTTGATTTCTGTGATTGGAGTGCCTGGCTCCAGCGCCATGTATTCAAGGGCCCTGATTGCGGCCTTGCGCTCGTTCTCATTTCCCCTCGCAAACTCGTCAGGGTGCGGCACGGCGTCTGTGACGTCGACTATCATTCCAGGGTTTGTCCCCCAGCTGACCTGCGGCGCAAGCGCGCTCACGTCAATGTTGATTGACTTGTCGAATTTTGCATTCGCGTCGGTGCTTAGGCCTTTCCAATGTTCTACCGCCTTTTCAAACTGCTCGCCCTTTGGAGCGTAGCGTCTTCCCCTGATAAAGTCAAACGTCGCATTGTCTGGCGCTACTAATCCTGCGCGTGCACCTGCCTCGATTGACATGTTGCATATCGTCATCCGGTTTTCCATCGAAAGCTCGGATATCGCATCGCCGCGATATTCAAGGACCGTGCCGGTTCCTCCCGCAGTCCCTATCGTCCTTATCATGTAAAGTATCATGTCCTTGGCAGTCACTGCATGGCTGTTCCTGCGCCTGCCTTCAAAGTTTATTGCAAAAGTCTTGGGCTTGTCCATCCACATCGTCTGCGTTGCAAGCACGTGCTCCACCTCACTTGTGCCAATGCCTAGAGCCAGTGCCGCAAATGCCCCATGCGTCGAGGTGTGGCTGTCGCCGCACACTATGGTGGTACCCGGCAGGGTGAGCCCTAGCTCCGGGCCGATTACATGCACTATGCCCTGATCTGGGCTGTGCATGTCAAAGAGCGTGATTCCAAACTCTTTGCAGTTCTGCGCAAGCGTCTGGATCTGCACCGATGATATCTGGTCTACTATAGGAAGTGACCTGTCGCTCGTAGGGACATTATGATCCATCGTAGCAAACGTCAGGTCGGTCCGCCTGACGCGCCTGTCGTTCATGCGCAGCCCGTCAAAGGCCTGCGGAGAAGTGACTTCGTGCACAAGGTGCCTGTCTATGTAGAGAAGTGAAGGGCCGCCTTCCTTTTCGTAAACTACATGGCTGTCCCAGATCTTCTCAAATATCGTCTTTGACAAACTGCTAGAAGAAAAAAGCCGCAAGGGGAATATAAAACAAACAGGCAGATAGTTTTAAATCAGGTAAGGCTTCAGTCACTTCCACATATGCACCCTCATGACAACAGATACCCCGATTACATTGCCGATCAGATAAAGAAGGGAACCACCACGTGCGCCCTGACATGCAAGGACGGAGTGGTACTCGCAGCCGACACGCGCGCAAGCGCAGGGCTGTTTATCGCCGACAGGCACGTCATGAAGATCCAAAAGGTGGATCAACACCTTGCAATGACGATCGCCGGCGGTGTGGCCGACGCGCAGAACCTTGTTGACACCATGCGCTACAATGCCAACCTTTACCGCTTCCAGAGCAAAGAGCTCATGCCAGTAAAGTCCGCTGCCAGGCTCTGCTCAAACATTCTGTTCAACCAGCGCTACTTCCCATACTATGTACAGATAATCATGGCAGGCTACACTCAAGAGGAGGGAAGCCGCATCTACAACATTGACCTCTTTGGCTCGCTCACCACTGAAAAGTTCATCTCCACGGGCAGCGGCTCGCCGGTTGCATACGGCTACCTAGAGTCGGAGTTCAAGGACAACATGAGCGTGAACGACGCATACAAGGTTGCGATGCAGGCGATAGCTGCGGCAATCAGGCGCAATGCAGGCACTGGCGATAACATCAATGTAGTAATCATTGACGAGAACGGCTATCGCGAGATGTCAAAGGAAGAAAAGGCAGCAGTCGGCGTAGTCTACTAGACTACTATATACACTATTGCCAACCTCATCTCTCCCTTTTTGCAATCTTTACAAGAGCAGCATGCTAGACGGGCTATTTTGTTATCTCGTTCATGAACAGGCTGCTGTCAAGCCTGGAGAACCTTGACAGGTCTATCTCTGCCCCCGGTTCCATTATTTCCCTGATGTAGCTGCCGGCTGCCGTCTCTTGCCACCACTCTTCTCCAAACTTGCTCTGCAAGTGATGGTCAAGTTCAGCAGCGCGTACTGCGGCCAGCATGTAACTCGGCACGTACATTATTGCATCTGGCAATATGTGGTGGAGCATCCAGTATTCCCCGGGCATTTCAAGGCCGGTGTATTCCCTTATCAGTTTCGCATAGAGATCGCTTGCCTTTTGCATCGACAGTTTCTTGCGCCAAAACTCTGCCTTCATGAGCGAGTTGGCCGCATAGAACGTCACGAAAAAGAGCTCCATGAACCTGTTCCTTTCCCCGATCTCGCTTAAGACGCGCTCGTCTCTGATGCCAAGCGATGACAGATACTTTTTGTTTTTTGTCAGACGCTCCAAGAATATCGAGAATATCTCGGCGACGCCCATTGAGAAACCATAGCGGTTCCAGTATTCAGCCCGAGGGTTTATTGAAGACGCGTGCACAGCGTGCCCCATTTCATGGTAGCAGCCTTGCAGGTCAAAGTACGGGCTTTCGCTCTTGTACAGGACTCGTATGTCAGTCGGCACCTGCACGAAAAAGCATATCGGCGATGGATACTTGTTCTTCCTGTTTTCAGTGTCAAAGTTGATAGGCGAGAGGTTGAACTGCATCATCTCAAGCGTGCGCCTGACCTGCTCCGGCGGGTTTATGCCTGCAAACTCTCTTTCAGTGTCGGCGTATATCCTGTTGCGGAAAAAGTAAAAGTCGTCATAGTACTCGGCCTCCCTCCCGAGCACTTTTTTCGACATAACCGCAAGTGCCTCCCGGAAGGGCTTTTTCGCCTGCCTCCCCATCGACTTTACAAAATCAGTCAGTTGAGAGTATGAGACCTTTTCATTTTCCAGATAGCCGTCAAGGGGATCCAGCTTCTTTCCCGAGTATTGCGCATAGATCCTCCCCATTTCAGAGAACCGCTCCTTTATGACCGGCGAGATGTAACGGGTCTTTGAAATAAATTCGTCAAACACCTGCTTGCGCTTTGCAGAATCCTTTTGCGCGCTGTTGAACTGTCTCCAAGAGCTCCAGTTGACAGGGGCGGTCCCAAAGCGGTGGCGCGGGGAAACTATCTTTTGGTTGCGCAGATTGTATAGTTTTAGCTCCAGCTTTTTTGTCGACGCGTCTGCAATGTTTTCAAGTGAGCTCAGGTACAGCTCCCGTGGCTGCGAGAAAGAGCCGAGGAAAATCCTTGCGCTGATTGATCTCATTTCAGCCAGCTGCTCTATCACTTTCTCGCTATATTGCAGGCCGGCGTGCTGCTTGTAGCGCTCGTCATTTTCTGCCACGTAGATGCGCTCGTCAAGCTGGCACCACTGCTCAAGGTTCATGCAGCGGCATGGCATCAAATCCAATTTAAGTTTGACCGCTTGAAGCGATCAGTATTTAACATTTTGTCCAAACGTTTGGATCAAGCGTTAAATCGACTTGCAGTGAACTTTACTCATGTCTAGCGCCAATTATCCATCTCTTGCAGGCAGAAGAATGTCAAGGCGCGACTTTCTAAAACTAATGGCGGCCGCCGGTACAGTCATGACGTTTGCACCCTTTGTCGACTGGGGCAAGTTCCTGCCAAACAACAGAACAAGCGTCCCGGAAAAGACCAAGATAGAGATCAGGGGAAGCGAGCCTGCAAACATCCACACCTTCCCGGTAAACAGCGCAGAGGTCGTGGTCTACCCCAAGACCAATGACCCTGTCCTGAACCAGGAGTCATTCAGGACCTGGCAGCTGATCCGCCTGCCAAAGGAGCTCAACGGCGACGTCGATGATGTTTCCTCGTTCCGCCTGTACAGCATGGTGTGCCTCCACCTGTGGTGCCTCTGGAAATACTTTCCCCGCAAACCAGCTGAAGACAATCCTAGCAGAATCATCAACGGCATGGGCGCATGCCCGTGC
>JBDZWB010000061.1:0-8345 GCA_040255975.1 Nitrosopumilales archaeon | reverse complement strand
CAAAAGGTGCGCGAAATGATCGAGCTTCCGCTAAGGCACCCGGAGATATTTGAGAAACTCGGAATCGAAGCTCCAAAAGGAGTGCTTCTATATGGTCCGCCGGGAACTGGTAAGACACTACTTGCAAAAGCTGTTGCAAGTGAAAGCAATGCGCATTTCATCAGCATATCCGGGCCGGAGATAATGAGCAAGTTCTATGGAGAATCGGAGGCTCGCCTGAGAGAAATATTCAAGGAAGCAAGGGAAAAGGCTCCATCCATAATATTCATCGACGAAATTGATTCAATTGCGCCAAAGCGCGAAGAAGTGAGTGGAGAGGTAGAAAGAAGGGTTGTGTCACAGATGCTGTCACTGATGGACGGCTTGGAAGGAAGGGGAAAGGTGGTCGTAATCGCAGCCACCAACAGGCAAAACGCCCTCGACCCCGCCCTGAGAAGGCCAGGAAGATTTGATAGGGAAATCGAGATCAAGGTCCCTGATAAGCACGGGCGGCTGGAAATCCTACAGATCCACGCGCGCAACATGCCGCTTGATCCCGATGTAGACATGCAGAGGATTGCGGCAGTTTCCCACGGCTTTGTCGGAGCCGATCTGGAATACCTGTGCAAGGAGGCTGCGATGAAGTGTCTCCGCAGGCTGCTGCCAGAGCTAAACATGGAAGACGAAAAGCTGCCGCCAGAAACGCTGGACAAGCTGATAATAACCCAGAATGACTTCGACCAGGCGATAAGGGATGTCGCTCCCTCTGCAATGAGAGAGGTATTCCTAGAATCGCCAGACATAAAATGGCAAGACATTGGAGGCCTAGAAGGCATAAAGCGCGAATTGCAAGAAGCAGTCGAATGGCCGCTCAAATACCCAGACCTCTATGCAAAGTTGGGCCATACTGCTCCAAAGGGCATTTTGCTGCACGGACCGTCTGGCACCGGCAAGACGCTGCTTGCAAAGGCAGTAGCGACCGAGTCTGAAGCCAATTTCATCAGCGTCAAAGGCCCGGAGCTGGTATCTAAATGGATTGGCGAATCCGAGCGCGGAATCAGGGAAATCTTTCGAAGAGCCAGGCAGGCTGCGCCCTGCGTCATATTCCTTGACGAAATGGACTCTATTGCCCCTGCAAGGGGAGGAATGGAAAGCGGAGGAAACAGCGGGACAGAGAGAATGGTTTCTCAGCTATTGACGGAAATAGACGGTATCAGCGAGTTGCATGGTGTGGTAGTCTTGGGCGCAACCAACAGGCCCGACATGATAGACCCTGCGCTCTTGAGGCCAGGCAGGTTCGACAGGATAATACTTGTTCCAAACCCAGACAACCAGACAAGAGCAAAGATACTAGAAATCCATGCCAAGGGGAAGCCGATAGGTCCGGATGTGGACATCCAGAGAATAGCGGAGACAATGACAGAAGGTTTCAGCGGCGCAGACACTGCGGCGGTAGTGAATACGGCGATATCGCTTGTCCTGCACGAATACCTTGCAAAATACCCGACTCCAGAGGAGGCGGGCAAGCACGCAACAGAAGCGCACGTAATGATGCACCATTTTGAAGAAGCCGTCAAGAAGATAAGGACGCAGAGGGAGACAAAGCCCAAAGAAGCAATGGCATTGTCGCACTATAGATAGGCGCAAAATACAGGGGTTCCCTACCCCTTTTTCTCTATTGAATTGAGCTTGTCCATCAGCTCTGTCTGATTTCGTTCAAGCGATTCCACGCGCTCTCTCAGGTTCTTGATTATAATGCTCAACCGGCTGATCTCTGCATTTGGGCTTGAACCGAGCGAATCCAGCTGATCGTATTCTCTTTTATCTATCTCTACCATGATACCAGTAGCCCTTTAGCGCTCTTAAGTGTTTGATAAAACAAAGTTTTGACAACTATGTTTGTAAACAGATGTCGCCATGCATCTTCCGAGTACGCTTTCATGGATGGCAGAGAAGAATATTTTTTACCCATATTCCCAAATGCAAATGTGAACAATTCGCATAGAATTAGCTTGGCGCTGTTTGCTCTAGGAGTAATCATTTTCTTTGGCGAAAGATACGTGTTTGGCTATGTTGCAATGCTTGTTTCCATGCTCGCGCCTTCGGAGAGCGGTACATATCAATTCGTTTTGCAATCATACATGTACATCTATGTGGTGTCGGCGATCATGATTATTGCGGGCGCAGCAGTATTTTACAGAGGCCAAAAGCAGGTCAGCAACCTAGAGCCACCAGCTAATTCTCAAACATGAGCAAATTCTTTCAGATCCCAAAGTGCGTCATTCGGTGTGTATGCATTTCTTCGCTATAAGGGGTAAAGAATCCGCATATTTCGCAGCTGAGCATGTCCATCTGCGACGGATGCAGAACCTTTCCTATGGTAAACGCATCTCCAAATTCAATTACGTCGTACCCTTTGAACCTTGAAGGGTCTGACTTTAGGTACGATTCCAGAACCCACTTTATCATTCCCCTTGGCACAAGGGATCTCTCATTGACATGGATTTCACCGTTGTCGGCGTCAAGTCTTATGAGGTCTGGTGCAAGGAGAATGCCGCTGCTCTCCTTGTCTTGCTTTTGCCTTTCCAGCTCTTTATACAGATAGTCATAGACATCGTGGACGAAAGTCTCTTCGTCAGATATGCACGAAATAACGGTATCAGCCAACCCTGATGGATAGACCACAGATACTAATCAGTCTATCACTTGTTTCGAGAAAAACATTGTCGCTTTTGGTATTATTACCCATGTAGGCACATATCTAACATGAGCAAAGATGCCATGACGATCCGCATCGACGGCAAGACCTTTCAGCCGCTGAAAAAGGTCCTTGCCAAGGATCAATTGCTAGCGCTTGCAGGGCTCGACCCAAAACATTACCAGATCTTTCTCATCGACAAAGAAAACAACCAGCACAGAATAGACGGGGACGAGGGTCTCGAGCTGCAGGACGGAATGGAGTTTCAAGTTCGCAACTGCTAGCCGTCTCGCGCCTTTGTTAATCGTTAACTACTTTACCATTATGTGTTAGTTAATGCAGGCAGGCATTGTCGAAAACGTTGAAAACTTTGTCTGCTCCTTCATTGTCAAGATAGGCATCAAGACTCTGCCTGCATTTTCGATTCTTGTCGGAGAGACCACAGTGAGCTATATGCTTGGGCATGTGGTCATTCTCCCTTCGCCTATCGGCGTAGAGCTGATGGAGTTTCCTGCAAGAATGATGTACGCCCTCAAAAAACGATCATAAAGGTTGTAAGCCGGACGCAGTGCTTCACTGCAGGATGCCCATAGCGTTCAGCAATCCCGCGCGGCAGGCTTTTACTCCAGAGTTCAAGAGCCGCATAATGCGGATCTACTCCTTGTTTCCAGAGCTGCAGGAAAAGAGGATATCATGTGGTCTTATCAAGAAGCGTGGAGTAGTAGAAGGAACAGCCACGGGCTGGACGTCGCCTCCAGTGTTCCGGCTTCAGCCAAACGTTTCGCACTATACCATAGCGCACGAGCTTACACATCTTGTGCAGGGCAACGGGTCCGGCATACCCCATGGCGAAGTTGCCTGCGATATCTGGACGGTACACCGATTGCCAGCCGGCATGCTCGACGAGAGGCCATACTACCTGATGAAGAATATTCGGTGCGACTGGAAGAGTAACAAAGACGAAATTAAGGAACTCTGCAGTAAGGCCATCGAAACAAGAAAGACGCAGCGCGCTTACATCGTCTGGCTGCGCAATCAGATCCGAAAAATGGATGGAGTCTCTAGATTGTAATGATGTGTCCGCAAAAACTACATGCCGGGAATTAATTAACATGGCTTCAACAATATAGCCGTGGAAGGCATTTGTCAAATCTGCCGATCGTCAAAAGCACTGTTAGAGTTCAACAACGAGCTTGCGTGCCCAGCATGTTTCAAGAGCAGAGTCATGACCATCGAGCAGGAAATGAGTCAAGGAAGTAGATGGATCTTGAAGACAGAAAAAAGTACTATAAGACTCAATCGGTAATCTTATATCCAAACAGCCATTGCTATAAGGAGGATTCGGGATGCGCAATCGGCAAAAGGACGAGATAATGAGGGACATATTGCACAGCGCACAGGGCGGCGCCGGCATCACCAAGATCATGTTTCACGCGTATCTGACCCACAGTCAGGCCAAGGAGTACACGCAGATGCTCTTGCAAAAGAACCTGCTGGAGCTCGATACCGAGTCAGGCTCACTTGGGCAGTTCCGTACGACTCCAAAAGGAGTGGAATACCTAGCTGCCATCGAGAGAATATCCGACATGCTTGCGATAGATACTAGGCGGGCAGCCAAGTCCAACGCGTTCCTACTTTAGCCTATCCTCTTTTACTTCCCTTACCAGCTCTTCACGCAGTAGTTTTAGGTGGTTCTGCTCGTCCTCCTTTATAGAGTTCCACATTTTGACGAGCTCGGGTTTGTTGTCCTTCTCTGCGTCGCGCAGGTATTTTTCGACTGAGGAGAACAAAAAGTCGGCCTTTTTCTCCATCTGGGATATTATGTTGAATGTCGAGTCTTCCAGCAGGGCTCCCTGCTTTGCACTGGTTTCTGTCATGGCGCATATGGCGCACAAAGACTAAAAAGAGTTACACGACTTTTTTTGCAAGTTTCAGCGCGCCGGCGACGGTGTGCTCGACCGCTTCAAAGCACTCAAGGTTCCGGGCCTCCAGTTCTTTGCTTGTAAGCGGCCCAATTGAGACCACCTTTGTCAGGTCGTTCAGCTGCAGATCAGTAATCCCAAGCCTGCCCATTATTTCAAAGAACGATCCAACGCTTGAAGCGCTAGTGAAAATGACTGCGTCTACTTTTTTCTCTGCAAGAAGGTTTGAAAACTCGCTCCACACAAATGTCGGAGTCGCTGTGCGCACTGTATAGAGCAGCACTTCGTCAACCTGCATCCCAAGGTCTTCAAGCGCCTTGGCGGCAGACTCGTTTGCGGCGCCACTGCGCGGTATGATTATCTTTTTCTTTTTCGGCTTCAGGTAAGACAAGAGCTCAACAAGACCTGCCGAGGAAAAACTGTCAGGCATCAGCCTCACGTCCACCCCGTGCTCAACTAGACCCTCCTTTGTCCTTGGCCCGACGGCTATCACAGTTGTCGACTTTAGTGCTACCGTCGCCTCTCTGCCTGCATGCTCGAACAGGATGCTGACCGCCTGTGGGCTCATGAACGCGCAATAGTCGTATCTTGTTTTCCGCAGCTTGCCCAGAAAATCTTGTACTGCTGCCGGCCCCTTTGGCACGACATCTATCGTCGGAAGCGCGATGCCCCTGCCGCCGCCTTCTGCAACAATTCTCAGAAACTCGCCGGCGTCGCGCTCGTTTCTGGTGATTGCAAGGACCTTGTTCTGAAAGCCTGACATTAACGCTCACCCAAACCATTCTAGATGGTCGAGTCCAGCGACCTTGCCTATCACTATTACGGCAGGCGGCTTGACGCCTGCCTTATTGGCAATGCCGGCAATGCTTGCAAGCGTTCCTCGGAGCACCCTCTGCTTGTCAGTCGTGCCGCTAGCCACTATTGCAACCCGGGTTCCCTTTTTCATGCCAGCCCTTACCAGATCCCGCGATATCTGTTCCAGCTGGCCTATTCCCATGAGGACCACAATCGTGTCGACTGCGCCGGCTAGTTTATTCCAGTTTACAACCAGCTCGTCCTTTTCAGGGTCTTCGTGTCCAGTGACTATTGCAACGGACGACGAATGCCGCCTGTGGGTGAGTGGGATGCCTGCGTATGCCGGCGACGCTATGGCGGAAGTGATCCCTGGCACGATTTCAAACCTGATGCCGCGCTTGATCAGGTATTCTGCCTCTTCTGCGCCGCGGCCAAAGATGAACGGATCGCCGCCCTTTAGCCTGAGCACCTGCTTGCCCTTTTTCGCATACGAGGCCATCAGCTCGTTTGTCCTGTCCTGATGCGTGGTCGGGTCGCCTACCGCCCTGCCGACGTATACCTTTTCCGCGCTGGAGGGGATCTGATCAACCAGCTCTTTTGCTACAAGCCTGTCGTACAAGACTACATCGCATGTCTTTATCAGATCCATCGCCCTGAGTGTGATTAGTTTCGGATCACCGGGGCCCGCTCCGCAGATGAAAACCTTGCCCTTTTTCATAGCCTGTTGTTCCACTCTTCCACTGCCCTGCGCCAACCCTCAGCCATCTCTAGCGCGCCCTTTTTTACCAACATATCGGCCACCTTGTTGCCCAGCTTTTCCGGCTCGCTTGCCTTACCCACTTGCTTGACCTTGATGTTCTTGCTTCCGTCTGCAGAAAACACGCTGGCATATAGCGTAATTTTAGAGTCGCTTGTGACTGCCACCGCGCCGAGTGGGAACCTGCAGCCCCCTTCGACCTTTTTTATCAGTGCGCGCTCTGCCAAAACTTCTGCGCGGGAGCGCGGGTCTTCAATAGCCTTTAACATGCTTGCCATCTTTTTGTCATTCCGCCTGCACACGATAGCAATCGCACCCTGACCCGGCGCTGGAACAAAATCTCTTACCCCAAAGCGCTCGACTATAACATCCTTCATCCCGATTCGGGTAAGCCCGGCCTCAGCAAGGACAACTGCGTCGTATTCGCCGCTGATCACCTTTTTGACCCTTGTCTCGACGTTGCCCCTAATCGGCCGAACGTTCAGGTCTGGTCTCTGTTTTGTCAGCTGGACGGCGCGGCGGAGACTGCTCGTGCCGATTTTAGAGCCGGGCGCCAGCTCTTTCAGCTTTTGTCCCTTTTCGTTGACGAGCACATCGTTCGGGCTCGCCCTTTTGGGAATGCATGCAACAACAAGCTCGTCAGAAAGGTCTGATGGAATGTCCTTAAGGCTGTGGACCGCAAAGTCGACGGCACCGTTTTTGACCGCCTCGTTCACTTCCTTTTCAAAGATCCCCTTTTCGTCCAGGGTAAAGAGCGGTCTCTTGTCCACGTCGCCCTTGGTGCTTATCGTTACGACTTCAAAGCGGACGCCGGGGTTTGCCTTGCGAAGCGCTGCAAGGGCAATCTCTGTCTGCGCAATAGCCAGCCTGCTTCCTCTTGTCCCGACCCTAATTGTTTTCATTTCTTTATCCTGCGAAATGCTTCGCCGTATGCTTCGACCGTCTTGTCGGCTTCGTCTTCGCTGTGAGCGTAGGAAACAAAGCATGTCTCAAACTGTGAAGGAGGGATGAAGATGTCGCGCTTTATCAGCTCGTCGAACAGCTTGCGGAATGATGCGGCGTTGGCCTTTCTGGCACTTGCCTCATCCTTTACCTTCTGTCCTGTAAAGAATATCTGGAACATTGACCCAATCGAGTTTACAGTGCATTCAAGCTGAGCGCTTGAAACAGCGTCCTTTATCCCGTTGACGATGTTGTCGCATGTCCGCGCCATCTTGGGGTAGATCGCATTCTTGGATTCGATAAGCGTTTCAAGTGTTGCTATGCTTGCAGCGACAGATACAGGGTTGCCCGCAAAGGTGCTTGCCTGATATACTGGGCCGGCAGGCGCTAGCTTGCCCATTATTTCCTTCCTGCCTGCAATGGCAGCTATCGGCAAACCGTTGCCAAGAGCCTTTGCAAATGTCGCCAGATCTGGCTTGACTCCAAAGAATCCGCCTGCTCCGCCTAGAGCGAGCCTAAAGCCAGTCACCACCTCGTCGAATATCAAAACCACGTCGTTCTGCTCGGTTATCTTTCTTACCTCGTTGAGGTATCCTTTTTCCGGAAGAACGAGCCCGATGTTGGCAAGCACCGGCTCCATTATGACGCAGGCGGTATCGCGGTTCTTTTCGATTGCACGCTCCAAAGCTCCTGCGTCGTTATACGGCACGACTGCAGTCCGTGCCTACGCCTCTTCGAGCACGCCCTCTGACGCTGGCATGCTGGCCGCGCCTGACCCTGCTTTGGCAAGGACATAGTCGTGCGCTCCGTGATAGCCTCCTTCAAACTTTATCACGCCCTTTTTCTTTGTATGGGCGCGGGCGAGCCGGATCGCATGCATCGTTGCCTCCGAGCCGGTGTTGACAAGCCGGGCCATCTCTGCGCATGGAACCACCTTGCAGATCATCTCTGCCAGCTTGATCTCCCTGTCCGTCGGGACGCAAAAGAGCGTGCCATTATCCAGCTGCGACCTGACGGCGTCGGTCACAGAGGAGTAGCCGTGGCCGAGAACCATCGCGCCATACCCCATGCAATAGTCCACATACGTCTTGTGATCGGCAGTCGTGAGTTTGCTGCCTCTTGCAGAGGTGGCAAAGAACGGGTAAGGGTCGTAAAAGCGCACTGGGCTGTTGACTCCGCCTGGCAGGACCTTCCTTGCCTTGCCATAGAGCTGTTCAGACTTGTTCAACTGTGTAGGAGCTCCATCAAGTCA
>JBDZWB010000060.1:0-8377 GCA_040255975.1 Nitrosopumilales archaeon | reverse complement strand
GCCGGCCACATAGCCGGGGTCGGCAAGTAATGTTCGATTCTTTGTTTTCAATACTGTTTTGTATCCCGTTCCTACATGCCCCTGTTTTAGAAAAGGAGCGGCCATCCTCTCTAGCTATGGTGTGCATGAGGGTGCACAATAGCTATAGGATGGGCGTGGGTTCCTAGTATGGACACCTCATCCCACGAGGGTGACCCGCTCCTAGAATACAATAGACATCCGTCGGTTATCTGGCTTTCGTGAGATTTGAATAGAAGTCCCTGCGTGGATTGGCAGCCGTTCTGCGCAAGCCGAAACCTGCGTATACCAGCAACTTTTTCCACACAGGGATCGTTTATTGGGCAACATATTACTTAACGGTTGCAGGCTATAGGCAAATGATCGACGAACCTTTTATTTCCGCAATTGCAAAAACGTCTAACCGAAAGCCCACGCGAATAAACCCGTAAAACGTCTGACCCTCGACCGCCCTGCCAATGGTATTGGCGTTCTGGCAGGGCGATCTTTTGCTTATATGCGATATTCTCCATTATCATGCATGGGCACAGATCCGAGTCACGGCACGCCGAACAGGAACATGGGCCGGGAGATGGGCAAGGACGAAGGAGACGAAGCTACAGACGTAAACGTGCAGGAAATCGGCTCTGACATACATACTGGCAATCAGACGCTCGGAACAAACTTTTCACACGTCAAGAAAACCCAGCAAAGCGGGTCTAGCTAAGAATTCTCTAATGTTAGATTGCATCTTGTTTAAAGGGAAATAATTGTCCTAGATTGGATACAATATGAATCAGGCACTAAAACTCGACAAAATGTTCTGCTGCCAGCTGTGTTCCTCTGTATTTCTTTTCGAATCAGACGTGGAGGACCACGCCGAGACATGCGGGCATAGGAGCATCATGGAGATAGACCTCTAGAGTCTTATCACATTTTTTGATGCAAACCTGATGTCTTCTGGCTTGATCGTCTTTCTGCCGGCATGCACTGACAGTTCAACCGCCTGCTTGGCGATCCTTTCCGCGACTTCTTCAAGCACTTTGCGAAGCTCATCGGCTGCATCGTCGCTCACGCGCTCTGCGCCGGACTTTTTCATGACGCGATACATTGCTGCAAGGCCAAACTCTGGACCGGAAGACATGCACTTACTGCCAGACACCACGTTAAAAGTTTAATGTACGTCCCAGCAACTGCGTTAACCAAATAGCACGGTGTTAGAATCCTGATATGCAGCTAATGAACCCTCAACGGTTTTAAAGCGCTTTTTACGGTGTAACCAAGCAGCAATGAATGGAACTCAAAGCCGCATTAGTTCCAAGGTTTCAGTGTTCATTGGCATGAGTCTGGATGGATTCATCGCCCGGCCAAATGGTGAGTTAGATTGGATGCAGCAAGAGGGTGGCGAAGGGAGTGGCGACTACGGGTACGACAACTTCATGGCACGAATCGACGCCATAGTCATGGGCCGGAAAACCTTCGAGAAGGTTTTGACTTTTGGAACTTGGCCGTACAAAAAGCCTGTCATCGTCTTGACGCACAGGCCTCTCCGGATTCCCGCAGAATTGCAGAAGGAGAAGAAGGTTGAGATCATGACCGGTACACCCAAGGATGTCGTGGAAAGGCTTGCCAAGCAAGGTCTCTTTCGCCTATATGTGGATGGCGGCCAGACGATTCAGGGCTTCCTGAATGCAGGCTTTGTTCACGAATTGATCTTGAGCCGACTACCGATACTTATCGGGACAGGAATCCCTCTGTTTGGGCCGCTGCAATCAGACATCCTACTCAGACTTGTAGAAACGCGCGAGTTTCCCGGAGGCATGGTTCAGAGCACATACGAAATTGTGACGGATTCTGAGAAGAACAAAGGAATGGAATAAGTTTATTTTCTGTCCACAGGCATTCACCGGTATTGCTCTATGACGCCCACATCCACCTCACGGACAGCGAGTATTCAGGCTATTTGCCACAAGTGATTGTGAGCCTTCGAGCGATGAAGATAGTCGCATGCTCTGTTACTGTCGACCTGGAGACGACGAAAAGGAGCTTTGCCCTTTTCAATCAAGCACGCGACGTCGTCAGGCAGTTTGTGGGAATCCACCCCGAGGCTGCGGCAAGGGAAGGAGACCTTGACGAGTTCAGAGAAGTCTTTCATGCCAACCTTGGTTCGATCGATGGCGTTGGCGAGATCGGGCTTGACGGCACATACGACGTTCCGTACGAGCGGCAAAAGCAAGTCTTTAACGCGATGCTGGAACTTGCAGAGGCTGAAAAAAAGCCGGTGTCGATCCATTCACGGAAGGCGCTGGACGACGTTCTGGAGATCCTGCCGTCCTACAAGATCAGGAGCGTACTATTGCACTGGTTTGCAGGGAGCAAAAAGCAGCTGGCAAAGTCGATGGACATGGGACTGTACGTGTCATACGGGCCGGCGCTAGTTTATTCGGAAGACAAGCGGGTTCTCTTGAAAAATACCGACAAGAACAGATTCCTTGTAGAGACAGACGGCCCTGTAAGGTATTCCAGGTGCTTTGAAAGCCTGCCGGCCGTATCGACTGGATTTTTG
Source organism: Nitrosopumilales archaeon (assembly GCA_040255975.1). Taxonomy (GTDB): domain Archaea; phylum Thermoproteota; class Nitrososphaeria; order Nitrososphaerales; family Nitrososphaeraceae; genus Nitrososphaera. Next base: position 5,814 of record JBDZWB010000060.1, on the reverse strand, counting down.
GTGAGCGTCGTCGCGTCTGCAGCCCGCGCACTCGGCACCTCGTATGAGGAGGTCGTGCAGGTGCTACAAAAGAACTCCGAGTCGTACCTTTCAGGCGCATAACAAAGATAAAATATCCTTGAAATCGCCTTCAATAATGGATGAATAGGATAAAGCGCATCTCCACTGAGCTCTTGCAAAATCACCCAGACAAGTTTGGGCTTGAGTTTGATGCTAACAAGAAGGCTCTCAACGAGCTGGCAATTGTCAGGTCAAAAGTCATGAGGAACGAGCTGGCAGGCTATATCACTTCGCACCTGCGCAAGCAGTCTGCGCAGGAAAAGGCGTCGATGGCAGCTGCTGCCGGCGAAGATGAGGAAGAGCAAGAATCAGAAGAAGCGGAAGAATGATAACGATAAGGCTGCTGGGCGGCGCCAAAAAGGCAGTTGGCAAGCCCGTAGTAAGCCTTGACAGGCCGGCCGCTTCTGTTTCAGAAATTTTGCAGTTCTTGGCCGGCATTTCTACAGACGCCCGTCTTTTGCAGCCAAACAACCTGATTGTGGCAGTTAACGGCATCGATTCTGCATCTATTCAGGGGGAACAGACGGTGGCAAAGAGCGGCGACACTGTCACGGTAGTCACGGTGGTCCACGGCGGAGCGGATCTGCAGGATGGCTACAACGTGTCCGTGATCGGAATCAGCAATATTGCTGAAGATCCGGGAAAACTCGTCGACCGCCTCCGCACAGGCAATGAAAGGGTGTCGATTCAGGCGGTAAACGCGGATTCCGTCTATGGAGTTGAGCACGTGATCGGCTCGCTCCGAATTACACTCGAGGCCGAAAAGAGAAAAATAATGATTGCAAACAGGCGCGAGGCCGAACTCTTGCTTAGGCTTGCATGCACTGATCAGATTTCAGAAGCACTGAACAGGGCAGGCTTGAAGAAGGGCAGCGCAGGCTGCATTATCGCATTTTCACAAGATAAGGAAGCATTGCACAAGTTTTCGGACAAGACAAAGGGCGAGTTTGAAGTGGATGCTTCCATGCTGGAGCCGACCAAGCAGAAAAAGGCAAGGCTTGCCAGATTGCTCGGGTTAAAGGCAAAGTTTGGCGACACCGAATTCCTGCAGTACCTTTTGGAGCGGGCTGCAATTCTCGTAAAGTGATCATCGGCGCTTTTCCACGACGGCGCTGAACATCTGTTCTGGCCTTAACACCGAAATGCCCGCATGACCTGCAACTATCTCGACGAGGACGACCCATTCCGGGTTTTCAAGGTCGACCTTACTGTCTATTTCACTGGCAATGGCCTTTATCACGTCCATCGACTCAAGTGTGTTGTGCCTCTTTTCCACAGTTATTCGAAACGTGCCCTTCTTTCCTATCCTAGCCGCCAGCGCTTTTGCCGCTTCACCGATGTCTTCAAGCTCTGCCGGGACCACCACTTCGATTGGGATAACGCGCAGGATGTAGCGCACGCGCCACGGCTCCTCTGACACAAGTTTTTTCAGACCTTCTATTACAGCAAGCGGGTCAAGCGACGTCTCTGCTACCAGCAGACCCTTTACTTCGGTGATCTCGGCCTCTGCATCTTGATCTCCGAACAGGTCAAGCAAGTCCAAAATCTCATCCTGCGCCTCCTCCTCCCTGAACCGGGAAGTGGAAACGATCAGGTTAAAGCCGCCCAAGAACCTCCAGCACCTCGTCTGACTTTATTGCGCCTTCGCGCAGGATTTTAGGCTTGCCCGTGATGTCAACTACGGTCGATTCAATTCCCTTTTCAGCAGGTCCTCCGTCTAGCAGCGCGTCATAGCCGTCGAGCGCGGATTCAAGTACTTCCTGTGCGCTCCTCAACGACCTTTCGCCGGACCTGTTTGCGCTCGTGCCAACGATGTACCTGCAATGGCTGAGTAGGGAAAGGGTGCACCTGTTTGCAGGGACTCGCACCGCAAGGCCGTTGGAACCTGCGGTCAAGGCCGGAGATATGTTGCGGTCTGCAACTGGGGCAACTATTGTGAGGGCTCCCGGCCAGAACTTTTTCGCAAGTGCCCTTCCAGAGTCGCCAAGCAGGACTATTTTCTCCACATCTTCGATGCTGTAGGCAAGGACCGGGAGGGCCTTTTTTTCGTCCCTGCCCTTTATCGCAAAAATGCGAGTTACAGCCTTGTCGTTGTACGGGTCGCAACCTATGCCATAGATGGTGTCGGTAGGAAACACGATTATGCCTCCGTTTTTCACCACAGACGCGCATCGGGCAACCGCGTCGTCCGAGCAGCCGGAAAAAACCTGCCTTGCCATTCTAGCCAAGCCTTACTATTGCGGCGACTTCATTTGCCGCCGCCTTTTTCAATTCGTCGCGGACTGCCTTTGAAACGTGCTCAGGCGCTGTGAGGCTTGAAAAGTCCATGAGCTTTACACCGTCTAGTATGTGCACCTGCGGAGCCAGATCGTTGCCGGCGTCCGCGTGCTTTTTGAGAATGGACTCGACTTCAGACGCCACATCGTCAGGCGTGCCGTTCACGATTGCTGCGTTGTCGACTGACAGGCGCACCCTGCCATACTTGTCCAGCACTAGCACCGGCTGCCTCTTCGATTTCAGAAAGAGCTTTTTCTTGCTGAGCTCGCAGGCAAAGATGTGGTAGTTCTTCATGTCAAATATGCGCTGCACGCCTTCGTTTATGCCAAAGAGCTCGCAGGCAAGTACGTGGGCCTCTTCTTCGTTTATTTCCTGCGCGTTTGCAGTCCCGATGTCGAGCGAAACATTGCCCATCGCAGTCACGCGCAGGATGGAGCGCTCGCTGATGTATTCTGACTGGATGGTGATCGATTCGGGCAGCGCGCCGCGCTCAAGCGCCGCCTTTTTCACCTCCTCTGCTAGTGCTGAAATGTCCTCCGGCTTGGGGTTGTTGATCGTCTTTTCTGCCTCTTCATGTATCATTGCCGCAGCCACGCCTATTGAGGAAATGACTTCGGCGTGCTCTGCTATCTTCCATTGCAGCTGCAGCTTCTTGGCGACGTGGGGGACCAGGACGGAAGCGCCGCCCCCTCCGCCGATAAAGACTATGCGTTCCTTTTTCAGCTTGTATTCCTTTATCATTGGTTCGACGATCTCCAGCACTTTTCTCGCCGAAATGTCAAGGATCATTTCTGCAGCCTGCTCTATCGTGGTGCCAAGCCTATTCGCGAGGATTGATAGCGCCATCTTGGAGGAAGTCTGGTTAGCCCTTGCATAATCGCCTTCAGGCACAATCCCAAGCGCGTTTGCAGCACAGGTATTTGTAATCGCAAAGCGCTTGCCTCCTGATTCGATGGCTACATAGTCTATTGGGTCGCCCTCCTTCGGGCTGAATGTGATTATCTGTCCACCTTCCAACTCTTCTGGTGAGGCAAAGCAGGAGTATGGCAAACCTGCAATGTGCGCAGACCTTGGACCGACATCTGTTATCTTTCTGCCCGACCACCTCACAAGCGAGCCGCCTGCGACGCCGGCGATCCTGACGTCAAGCGAGCGTATGCATGTGGGATGCTGCATTATGGTGACATAGCGGACTTCTGGTCTGCCGTCTTTTATGACGCAGACGTTTGTGGAAGTGCCGCCGACTTCAATGAAAACGCCGTCGATTACGCGCAGGTGCAAGAGCGCGCCTGCCACGCTTGCCGCTGGCCCTGACAATACGGTGATTATTGGCTTGCTCTGAAAAGTGCTCATGTTTGTTACGCCGCCGTCGCCCTTCATGATCAATACTGGTGCGGCAATGCCTTCATTGCGCACGGCAGATTCGACGAACTTTGCCGTGCTTGTTGCCTTGGGCAGGATGCCTGCGTTTATAGCAGCAGTGAGCGTCCTGATTTCGAGTCCGTATATGCCCGTCAACTCGTGCCCAGCGGTGGCAGGGATGTCTGCCTTTTCCATGACGAATTTCTCGTTGCTCGGGTCGTCAACACCGTAGGCTTCGCTGACGACTACCACCTCCGCGCCTTCTTCCTTGAGCTCGCCTATGGCCTGTTCAACTTCTTTGTCGTCAAGGTATTTTGAAGTGTCCAGGAACCTGTAGCAGGTGTGCAGGTACTTGTTTGGCGCCAGCTCGACGTCCTTGACATTCGTCCTCTTGATGACGTTTGATTTCTCAAGGCCCACCCCCATGCCTACGATGCCCACCTTTGCAGTGTCGCCTTCGAGCAGCGCGTTGACAGCCTGAGTCGTGCTATGCGATATGAGCTCGATTTCGCCATTCTGGATCTGGTATTTTTCCATCAGCGACTTTAACGCCTGCACAATGCCTGTGGAAACACCTTCGCTTGAAGAATGAGTCGTTGGAACAGTGACCTTGCCGATTATGCTACCTTTCATCATGTCAATCGCGACTGCCTTGGTGAATGTCCCACCTACGTCAATGCCGACCCTGATTCTTCTCATTTGCAAAACCGTTAGGCAAACCTAACAGCTACCGATTTCTAATTTAAACTATAGTCTTAGGGGTTCTGTTAACTTAGTATCGGCTTGATAGAAAATTTCTGTCTGTTAACTGTCGTCGGTTGGGCAGCTCAATCAATCAAAGATTACAGTTTGTTGTTGGCTATTGTGGTATTTTCTTGCCTTGGCTATGCATGGTTCTGTAACGTTGACAGGTGATACCACAAAATTTTCTTCCTGTAACAGCGCGGGTGATAGGTGGGCTAATCAATACTTATGAGTCAGCCAAATCCAGAATAGCCAAATCAAATAAACCACGATAGATACCCCTATCCATGAATACCATATCGAATCCAACGGAAAATCGCCGTTAAAATGCCAATTAGTTACAAGCATCAACGCTCCATAGCTCTTTGTGCTAAAAAGCTGTTTGAGCCATTGGCGACCAGTAATGAATACTAGTGCTAACGTGATCAGTGTGTATCCAATCAAGTATGGTGCAAATTCCCCTAGGTCATACTGCATGAGCATGACTAACAGGGGCACAACATTGAACCAGAGAGTCCATCGACTGACGAACCGCGTTTCCACTACAATGCCCCATGCCATAGTGAAATATGCGATAAGAGCTACACCTGTGGCTGCATCGAGGTACGGCATAGAGAAATTATCTAGAACTTGATACTGAATAGACTAGATAAGTTTGATGTTGACATTGAAGTATACCTTAACAGACTCATTCTTAGAATGAATGATGAAGATAATTTACGCTTAACGCTCAAGATATTTGGAAAATGCAAACCTCAATGTGTGCCATATATCTTACATAAATTCAAAAAAAGAAAATGCGATCACTGTGACGGTACTGGCTATCAAAATGAATAAGCATATTATGCTTATGGCACCACAACCCTTATCTAGCGTATGGTGCCATAGCTCAATGCTATGGTCAAAGGCGAAAAGGGTATTATCAAACTGCAAAAGCGATTCGCTTACACCTACAACGATAAAGATCACTTCAAGTATGTCGTTACAATTCCTGAAGAAATTGTCGATAAACTCGGATGGAAGGAAAAGCAAGAGCTTGAGCCTAAAGTCGAGGATCACAAGCTGGTTTTCCAAGAACGCTCTCATGCACCTACTAAACGCCATTAGTTTATGGCACCATAACAAATATATACTATGGTGCCATAATACATTATGGTGCCATAAGTGCAAGCAACCAACAACCGCGAACAAAAGGGCTTGACGATAGCGCAATTGAAAGGTCAGGTAAGACGCGTAGACGAAACCAACTATTACGTAAGGTCACAAAGCGGCAACGGCGAATACCACATCTTTGCTAGCGAGCTTGGATGGCTATGCCAATGCGCTGACCACATGTACCGCGGTCAAAAGTGCAAGCACATTTTCGCGGTT
>JBDZWB010000059.1:0-8398 GCA_040255975.1 Nitrosopumilales archaeon | reverse complement strand
CAAGGATATGCGGGCAAACTGCTTGTGCCGTTCTTCGAGTCTGCCAAAACCGCCGTCGGCGACGAAGGCGACATTGTCAGTGAAATCCTAAACTCTTTAAGGCAGGGTTCAGATAGAAAATAGCAATGCAGTATTTCATGGCTCTCAAGATGGGTGAAAAGAGAGTCAAGGCTGCGCAGGAATTGTTGACACGCTACACTGGACACGCTATGCCGGCGCTTGCGCTGAAGGATAATAAGGATAACAAGTGGGAGCCCGTAGGAGAAGAGAATCTCTTTGCCGTTGTCAAGGAGGATGCTGGCTACATGATTGCGTTTTGCGACAAGAACGGCATTGCAAAGTCAATTGCGCAGTGGTTCACGGAGGAAACGAAAAACGAAATTGTTGGGAAGATAAAGGCAGAGCAGAACATGCAGGAATATTTTGGCAAGCTGTCACTTCCAATCTAGTACTCTAATGTCCATTTTGTGAACAGCCTGAGAGCATACGGCGATATGGCTTTTATACCGAAATAGTGGTAACCAGCGTATCTTGGCTGACAGGTTCGAGCACGAAATTGAAGTAAAGGGACACCTTATCGACTCTATGATACTGACGAGGATATTCGACAGCGTCATGGACCTCCAAGGCGACTTCCAGGTGCTTGAGTTCACTGTAGGCAAGAAAAAGGGAGACCCGAGCTACGCTAGGCTACTTGTAAAGGGCAAGAACAAGGACCACCTTGAGAGCATACTAGAGCAGGTATACCGCGCAGGTGCTCAGCCAGTCTCTGTACAGGAAGTGAGGCTAGAACCCGCTTCGAAGGACATGGTAATGCCCGACGACTTTTACAGCACGACAAATAACGCTACACAGGTCTACTATGGAGGCCAGTGGATAGATGTCCAGAACATGATGATGGACAAGTGTATTGTGGTGGACACTCATAGAAAAACTGCAGAGTGCAAGATGGTGCGCGACATTGTCAAGGGTGACATGATAGTGGTCGGCGAGCGGGGGGTAAAGATAATCCCGCTAGAGCGTCCGCGTGAAGGGGTTGATATTTTCCAGTTCATGAGCAGCGCAAGCTCGAGCGAGCGGCCTACGCAGCACATCGCACAAAAGGTCGCATATGACATTTACAACACGAAAAAGAGTGGCGGCAAGATAATAGTGGTTTCCGGCCCAGTTTTGGTGCACTCGGGTGCGGCTGAAGCGCTAGCGTCGCTAATTAGGATAGGCTACATTGACGGGGTGCTGGCAGGCAACGCGCTTGCGGTGCATGACGTTGAAAACGCACTGCTTGGAACTTCGCTTGGTATGCGGGTAAAGGACGGAACGCTTGCGATAAGGGGACATCGCAACCATATGCAGGCGATAAACGAGGTGTTCAAGGCTGGCGGCCTCAAGGCGATGGTGGAGAAAAAGATCCTGAAGAGCGGTGTGATGTATGAATGCATCAAAAACAACGTACCCTTTGTGCTCGCTGGCTCTATCCGAGACGACGGACCATTGCCCGACGTCATCACAGATGTGGTAGAAGCTCAACGCAAGTACAAGCAAGTGATCAAAGGAGCCAAGATGGTGCTGATGTTCTCTACGATGCTACACTCTATCGCAGTTGGCAACATGTTGCCGGCTTCTGTCAAGGTTGTCGCAGTTGACATCAGCCAGCCGGTCGTGACAAAGCTGATCGATAGGGGTACCGCTCAAGCAATAGGGATTGTCACGGACGTGGGTGCCTTCTTGCCAATTGTCGTGGATCACCTGAAGCAGATAGCCGGCAAGCAAAAATAACTATATAGAATCAATAGTTTGTGTAATCAATCCCTATATCTTTGTCATTCTATATAGTATATGAGGATGAGCGAAACAATGTCATCACTGTTTAGCATATCGGAGAGAATAGTCAGCCAGAAGGGATCAGGTGCGCACGTCGTGGTAGGATTGATAATCCTGATAGTGGGTGTGGCTTTTGGTCTGTCGATAGGAAGCGACCTAGTGGCGTATGCAGCAATTGTCATCGGACTGGCTATAATAATATCGGCCTTTCTGATGATAATCAAGCAGTACGAACGTGCCATAATACTTCGGCTCGGCAGGTACCACAATCAGGTAGGCCCTGGAGTCCAGACAAGAATACCGTTTGTGGACAGCATCCTTGTAGTCGACGTAAGGGAAAAAGTCCGGGAATTCAAGGCAGAGCGCATGCTCACAAAAGACAACGTGCCGGTGACAATAGACGCCATACTGCGCTATCGGATAATCGAAGAGCGCGCTAGGGATGCCGTGCTGAACGTGGAGAACTTCAACCAGATGATTCAGCAAGTTTCGCAGACGACACTTAGAAACAACATCGGGTCTTCGGTGTTTCAGGACATATTGTCAAAGAGAGAGGAGGTGAACCAGCACATCAAGTCGGTGATTGCAAATGAGGCTGGCAATTGGGGAATCGAAGTCACGGGTGTGGAAATCCGACAGGTGATAATCCCGCAAGAGCTTGAAGCTGCGATGTCTATGCAGGCTCAGGCGGAGCGTGAAAAGAGCGCACGCGTGACGTACGGCGAATCTGAAGTGTTGGTTGCAAAGCAGTTTGAGGAAGCATCCAAGGTATACGAAAACAACCATGTAGCATACGCACTTCGGCAGTCCAATATGCTGTACGAGTCGATGAAAGTGCAGGGCAACACAATCGTCATGATTCCGTCAGAGACCCTCAATTCCATGGGCTTTGGCAACCTGGGAATGACACTTGCATACTTGGAAAGCACGAAAAAGGCCTCAAAGGCCAAGCAGGCAGAGGACGACAAGGGCAACGCCTAAAATAAGCGTCGCACAGAGGATAATGCATATGCCAGACTACAAGGAGCACCCTACGCCAGAGCAGTACGAAGTATGCTGGAACAAGGGCACCGAACCGCCTTTTTCCGGCAAGTACTACAAGACAAAGGACAAGGGCACCTACAGTTGCGTCTGCTGCGGCAATAGCCTGTTCAGCTCTGAAACAAAATTCGACTCGGGCACCGGCTGGCCAAGCTTTTGGGAACCTGTCAAGAGGGATAGCGTGAAGGAGGAGGTGGACACCAGCTATGGGATGGTGAGGACCGAAGTCATGTGCGCCAATTGCGGTGCACATCTGGGTCATATGTTTGACGATGGTCCAAATCTGACAGGCTTGCACTACTGTATAAACTCACTATCGCTTTCGCTTGCCAAGGGTGAGACCAATGACTGATGATTGGTCACAGTGGCTAGACTTTGATATGCCAAACGTTGAGGCCGTCCCAGAATCGCCTGGAGTCTGCGTGATGCATGCAAGCATGAAGACATTGTACATCGGAGGCAGCAACAACATCAAGCAGGAACTGTTGGCGAGGATATCAGATCCTTGCACAAACAAAGCTAAGCGATTTCGATATATCTTGACTTCAGAATTTGCAACCATAAAAGAGCAGCAGGTAAAAGAATACATGAACAAGCATGGCAAGCTCCCACCCTGTATGGAGCAAAATGCCCTATAGCGGAGATAAAGAAATCTCTATCAGAGACGCACTCGACAATGTATTATTACAATAATAGGCGGACATGCACTAGAAATGAATCGTCCGCTTATTTCTATTGGGTTGGCAGCAATCCTTGTGCTTGCCGTGCCCCCAACTTTCAACATTTTTGCAGTAGCGCAGGAATCAGAAACTACAGATGGTCCCTCAGTTGACGATCCGAATATTGTGGTGGAGCAGGCGGCAGAAGGACTGACTCTTCCAACAACAATGGCTTTTCTCGATGAAGATCGCATTTTAGTACTTGAAAAGAACGACGGGACTGTAAGGTTAGTCGAAGGCGGTGAGCTCCAGCCAGAGCCGCTGCTGGACGTGGCGGTTGCAAATGAAAATGAGAGGGGGATGCTCGGGATAGCAGTTTCAAGTGAGAACGGGACTACATATGTCTTCCTCTATTTCACCGAATCGGGTGGCGGAACCGATGGCGATGACTCGGAGGGGGTGGAACCTGCAGGCAACAGGCTTTATCGTTATGAGTTGCAGGGGGATCAGCTGGTCAACCCACAACTGCTGCTTGACTTGCCGGTGCTGCCTGGACCTCGCTATAACGGTGGGCCGGTCGCAGCAGGACCGGACGGCAACGTCTATGTCATAATTGGCGATGTTGAAGGCCACACGACACAGGTGCAAAACTTTGAAGACAGCACTGCAGCGGATGGGACAAGCGGAGTGCTGCGTATAGGTCCGAATGGCGAGATCCCAGAACCCGTCATCGGGACGGGCGAATTCGGCAAATACTACTTTGCATACGGTATCCGGAACAGCTTTGGCTTGGCCTTCGATCCTGAAACGGGCATGCTGTGGGACACGGAAAATGGCCCAGCGTTTGGTGACGAAATAAACTTGATTGAACCTGGTTTTAACAGCGGCTGGCGCGACGTGCAGGGTTTGGCAAACGAGTCGGATCTTGACGACCTCGTGCTATTTAACGCGCGCAGCCACTATAGTGACCCCGAGTTTTCATGGACAGAGCCTGTCGGCCCAACTGCGCTGGCATTCCTTAATTCAAGCGGGCTTGGGGAAGAATACGAAGGTGACATGTTTGTGGGAGACATCAACAATGGAGCGATATACCACTTTGACCTTAACGAAAACAGGAGTGCGCTGGTGCTTGAAGGTGCTCTTGCAGACATGGTGGCAGACACACCAGAAGAAAGCCAAGAAGCAATCTTTGGCACCGGATTTGGAGGGGTGACTGACATCAAGCCCGGTCCAGACGGGAACCTCTACGTTCTTTCGTTCACCGAGGGTGTGATATACAGGTTGATCTCCACGAGTGCACCGGAAGAAGAGGATGGAGCCGGCGAAGACGATGATGCCGAGACTGCCGAACTTATGGTAAGGTCGGAGGACCTTTCAGGCGATACTATCACCGGCATGTATACAGTAATCGAGGACAGTGAAGGCAACGTGCTGGAAGAGGGATACACCCCTCTCACATTTGAAGGAGAGGTGGGTTCTACCTACACAGTAAGTGTGGCTGATTTTCGCGATAGGGAATTTGATCACTGGGATGACGATTCTGACGATAGGGAGAGGACTGTGACGCTTGAAGAGGACACTACGATCACGGCACACTATGAGATCGAATCAGACAACGACTCTGACAACCAGAATGCTACTCCAATCATCAACAGGCTCACCCAGATTCTAAACAATGACGACTGCTTTGACGAACAGGACAGGCGCAGGCTTGACAATACGATCTCTAACATAATAGCAGACATATTTGACGGAAGCGAAAGGAACAATGACAGACTGCAAAGACTGATCGACCGCATAGTTGACGATTGTGTAAACAATGATAATAACAGCGGCAACAATGGTCAAGGCAATGGCGTACAGAGAAGGGGCGACGAAGACGACTAGGCTTCCTTCAACTTTTTCTGAATCATTTCAAGTGCAGCCTTGGGGTCGGCCCTGCCTTTTGTTGCCTGCATAACCTTGCCTAGCAAAAAGTTTGCAGCGTTTGGATTGCGCTTTGCGTCCTGAACTGCAGCCTGCTCTGCACCAAAGACAGACTCGATCGCCTTTGCTAGCACGTCTGAGTTGTCTATCTTGGCTGCCTGAGTTTTCTTTGCTACGACAGAGGGCATCTCACCCGTCCTCACTATCTGCCCAAGAATCTGCTTTGCAGTGGCTCTGTTTATTGTGCCCTGATCCACCAGCTTTACCAGATCCGCAATGTGTTCTGGCCCTACCTTCAACCCAGCAAACAGCGACATCTCCTGCTCTTTCTGACGCTCGTCCACAAAACTCATGAGGTCGGTCACGATCCAGTTCGCAACCTCTTTTGGCGAATTGTGCAACTTGATTGTGGATTCTAAAAAGTCCGCCAGTTCTTTGTTGTCGATGAGCACCTGTGCGATGTGAGCTGAAAGACCGTGCTTTGAAATGAACCGCTCCTTGCGGGCATCGGGCAGCTCTGGCATCGCCTTTGTTATGGAAGAGATAAACTCGCTTCCAAGCATTATGGCTGGGATGTCTGGCTCTGGGAAGTAACGGTAGTCCTGCTCTTCCTCTTTTGTCCTTGACTCCTTTGTCACCTTTCTGGCATCGTCCCAGTGGCGTGTCTCTGACTTGACTTCGATGTCGCGTGAAGTCATTGTCTTTTGCCGGGTGATCTCGTAGCGCACCGCCTTTTCCACGTCGGCAAACGAACTGACGTTCTTGATCTCTACCCTGTTGCCGCCGCCCACCGACACGTTGGCGTCGCAGCGCACAGATCCTTCAAGTTTTGTGTCGCATACGCCGAGGTGCTCTATTATCGAGGTTATCTTGTCAAGGAACATCCTGACGTCCTTTGGATCGGCAAAGTCTGGTTCTGTCACTATTTCCACAAGCGGCACGCCGGCCCTGTTGTAGTCAATAAGGGCATAGACGCTTGTCTCCATACTGGTCCCTTCGTAGACTAGCCTGCCGGGGTCTTCCTCAAGCTGGACGCGTCTTATCCTAGTACTCTTGCCATCTCCATATTCCAGTTTCCCGTCCACTCCTATGCTTGTTATGCCGTAGGCATTGTACTGCGTCAGCTGAAAGTTCTTGGGCAGGTCTGGGTAAAAGTAGTTCTTTCTGTAGAACGCGATTTCGTCCGGGATCTTGCATCCAAGAGCAAGTGAGATCATGCCAGCAAACTCTACTGCCTTTTGGTTCAGCAATGGCAGAGTGCCGGGAAGTCCAGAGCACGTAGGGCACGTGTTGTCGTTCGGAGCCTTGTCTCGGTAGTTACAGAGGCACTTGCAGAACAACTTGCTCTTGGCACCGGTCAGCTGACAGTGGATTTCAAGTCCCATCTTTGTTTCCATCAGAGATCCGGGCTCCTCTGCACTTTGGCAGCCTGCTCAAACAGATACGCAGCGTCAAGCATCGTCTGCTCTTGGAATTCGTCTGCCATAATCTGCAGGCCGACTGGTAGGCCGTCGGCAAAGCCAGCCGGTACAGATATCGCCGGCATTCCAGTCAGGTTTGCAACAACGGTATCAATGTCAACTAGGTACATTTTCAATGGGTCGTCTATCTTTTCACCTATCTTAAACGGCAGTATTGGCATCGTCGGCCCCATCAGGATGTCGTATTTTTCATAGAGAGACTTGAGCTCGCGCTTCAAGAGCGCACGCACCTGTTGGGCCTTCAGATAGTATTTGCCGTAATAGCCTGACGAAAGCACGTACGACCCGACTATTATCCTCCTCTTGACCTCGTCTCCAAAATTGCTCCGGGTCTTGGCAAAGTAGCTATTCCACTCGTAGCCTTCTGGGCTCATGTCAAAGCCATAGCGGATATTGTCATAACGAGCAAGGTTGCTGCTCGCCTCTGCAGTCGCGATGGTATAGTATGATGCAAGGGCATACTGCACAGATGGAAGCGAAGTCTCTTCGCACGAGCATCCCTGCGAAGCCAGAGTGTCTGCGGCCTTGTGGATTATCCTGCTGACCTGTTGGTCTGCACCTTCGATAAACTCACTGACAAGTCCTACGCGCATGCCCTTTCTTTCAGAAAGCGAATATGCCGGCTTGCCGATTGCAGTTGTATGATCATTTTCATCTGCTCCGGCGATCACGTTCAATAAAGAAACGACATCTGACACAGTCTTGCCTATCGGGCCTATCTGCTCTAGGCTGTTTGCATACGACACGAGCCCGTATCTGCTTATCATGCCATAAGTAGGCTTGACTCCCACTACAGAACAAAAGCTGGCGGGGCATCTCACCGAGCCTCCGGTATCGGAACCAAGCGACAATGCGCATTCAAGGGCTGCAACGCTGGCAGCGCTTCCGCCAGACGAGCCGCCTGGGACCCTGCCAATGTCCCACGGATTTCTGGTTGTGCCGTGCCTGCTAAACTCTGTTGTGGATCCCATTGCAAACTCGTCTAGGTTTGCTTTGCCAATTATTATTGCGCCAGCTTCTTGCAGGCGCCTGACAACGGTCGCATCGTAGGGTGGGACATAGCCATCAAGCATTTTTGAAGCGCACGTCGTCCTGATGCCCTTTGTAGAAATGTTATCCTTGACGCTTATAGCCACTCCAGCAAGCGGGCCGACCTGCTCACCATCTCTGATCTTTTTGTCGATGACGCGCGCCCGCTCGATCGCTTCCTTGTTGACCGTCACCAAGGCGTTCACCTTGGGCTCTACCTTTTCAATCCTCTCTAGCAGCTTGCTAACATACTCTTCAGCAGAAAATTCTCTGCTCTTTATTCCGCTGGCAACTTGACTGGAATCGAGGGCATAGAGTGCCAACTCAAGTCATCCTCGGTCCTTTTACAAAGCCGTCCTTTCTGTATTTTGTCCCAAGCGCGTCGCCTTGGAATTTTTCCGATTCGTCAGGACGCAGGTCTGCAAGTTTTTTCTTCACCGC
>JBDZWB010000058.1:0-8449 GCA_040255975.1 Nitrosopumilales archaeon | reverse complement strand
TAACGGAACTACAAAAGAAAGCTGTCAGTGATTTGCTGACAACGTGTCAGTTAATCGAAGTCAGTAGGAGTTTTCTTGCATGATGATGGATCAGGAAAATTATTACGCAAAGCCCGAGTCATCCATGTCAAGGCACGAGCTGCTGAAAGAACTGTCAAAACTCGGCGTGGTCACTGAAGCTTTCAAGTCATTTTCTATCGAAGAGCTGAGCGATCTAGTGTATGGCCTGAACAAGATGATTAGTACCTACAAGCACACGCACAAAACGGACAAGCCCAAGAGCCGCATAATGCCTATACTGTCGCAGGCTGACAAAAAGATACTGAAATCATTGTTGGTTTCTGGTGGCCGGGTTTCTTCACTACGGCTTTCACGTGAGCTGGACATACCATTGAGCACGGTCCAGAGAAGAAGAAAAAGACTCGAGGAGCTATTGCTTGAAACCTCGTATGTTTTGAGGGTTGACAAGTTTGGCTGGCGGCGTGCAATGCTGTTCTTGTCCACACAAAACGGGCTGACCTCATCTGTCGCAAAAGAATTACTTACCTGGGAAGACTCTATAATATCTGTCAGCAGGACGATGGGCGGCAGCGAAATTGATCTGCAGCTGGAGTTCATATTCCGCCAAAATTCAGAGCTGCTAGAGCTAATAGAAAAGATCCGGGCGGTCGACGGCGTCAAGAACGTAGCTTGGAACGAATCGATAGAAGTTATCGGAAGAAATCCTGGTCGTTTCGAAGCTATAGTTGACAGCTACTAGCCAAGATAGCCGCCCATTTTTCTCCTTCTTTTACTTTCTGATTTCTGCCACATATCAAAAACAGGTCTAATTTGGGCTTGCAAATGGCAAATTAATTCTGTTTTCGATGCATAAGCGATATCAATTCATGCTTAGGCACCTTAAACTGGGGATATTCCATTCATAGTGCTTCAGTGCTTTAAAATGACATGTGTTCAATTCTAGGTTATAGCGGTAAGGATAATGCAGCATCGATACTCATAGATGGCTTGAAACTGATGGAATACAGGGGCTATGATAGCGTAGGAGTTGCAACAATAAAGAACGACAGGATCTCGATTTCAAAAGGTGTGGGAAAAGTATCAGAAGTAAACCAGAGGCTAGGGCTTGAAAAGATGGAAGGATCAATCGGCATCGGCCATACGCGGTGGGCCACTCATGGGGGAGTCACAGACGGCAACGCCCACCCTCATTCAACCTGCCACGATGACATAGCCGTTGTGCATAACGGGATCATTGAAAACTACCAGGAATTAAAGAGTGAGCTAGTAAAGCAGGGACATTCTTTCAAAAGCCAAACTGACAGCGAAGTAATCGCCCACCTTTTGGAGGCAAGATATTCGAAAGGCCTGTCAATAAAAGATGCGATTGTTGAAGCATGCAAGAAGCTGCGTGGTTCGTATGCATTTGTAGCGGCATTCAAGGACGGAACCATGGCAGCTGCTAGGTGGGAAGAGCCACTCATAATTGGCATGTCGCCCAAAGGATTGTTTATCTCAAGTGATGTTCTAGGATTTCTAAAGTATACAGACAAGGCGATATTCTTAGACAATGGAGACATTGCCGTAATAGAAGGCAATGGCATGGTTCTGTACGATATCAAAGGCAATCCGGTCAACAGACCTGTCACCCCTGTCGCATGGGAGCTTGGAGCTGCCAACAAGGGCAAATACGAGCATCATACCCTGAAGGAGATCAACGAGCAAACTAGGACGATCGTCAACAGGATTTCAAACAGTGACAGGCTCGATGAGTTCTGCAAGATAATTTCGCAGGCAGAGCATGTGTTCATGACAGGGAGCGGATCTAGCCATCATGTTGCGATGCTAGCAAGAGGAATCTTTTTCAAATTCGCCAAGATCCAGACAAGCGTAATTGTATCAAGTGAATTCCAGTACGAGTTTGATTCTATAACTCCAAACTCTGTGCTCATTGCGATCTCGCAGAGCGGCGAGTCTGCAGATGTGTTGAACTCGGTGAAAAAGGCAAAGGAGATGGGCGCCAAGATACTTTCAATAGTCAACGTGACCACCTCTTCGCTGGCACGCATGAGCGACTCCATCGTTGCGATAGAGTGTGGACCAGAGATCGGGGTGGCAGCCACAAAGAGCTTTACTGGTCAGCTTGCAGCGGTCTATGCAATAGCTGATCAGCTTGCAAGGGGCATTCAAAATCAAGGCATGATTGGCAACTTGGACGAGCTGTCCAGCGCGATTGACCAAGCGCTGGCATCTTACCACCACTTGTCAAAGGTTGTAGAATTGACAAGCAGCGTCAACAGCATCTACCTCCTTGGAAGATCGATGCACTACCCAATAGCGCTTGAAGGCGCACTCAAGCTAAAAGAGCTTGCATACATACATGCTGAAGGACTGGCCGCAGGCGAGCTAAAACACGGCCCTCTAGCGCTGATGGACAAAAACGTGCTCGTGTTGATGCTAAATCCGACAGACAATACCTACGATGAAACACTGCACAACATACATGAGATAAAGGCAAGAGGCGCGACTGTCATCGGTGTCTCTGACAGGAACAATGACCTTTACGACCATTGGATAGAACTTCCCAAAATCCAAGAGAAGCACCTATATCCGCTAATTGAAGTCATCTCCTTACAGATAATGGCATATCTTGTAGCGGTCAGGCGAAAGGTCGATCCAGACTACCCAAGGAATCTAGCCAAATCTGTAACGGTAAAGTAAAAGCTGCCAACGCCGGCAGCAGCTTCTTATTGTTTATTGTCTACTTATTCCAGTGCTTCTCTAAACCTCTGGCTCAATATCCTGCCAGCCTTATTGCCCAGAGTTTCAATGAGAAAATCTTCGATCTGCTTGGTCGAATACTTGTCGACGGAAGAAGGAGAAAACTTCGCTGCCAATACTCCAAAAATTGCCTCTTTGACTGCGGGACTGAAAACATCCAGTGCTTCATCAAGCGCACGCGTTACCAACAATGCATCGGTATGTGCGCTTCCCACCATCATAGCTAGGAAAAAAGTAATTGATAAGTCTTTAGTGATAATCTTCTATTTAAGATCCTTTTCATCTCATTGGGAGATCATGTTCATCTTGGTGGGCTTGAAATTGTCAAACAAGTCGTAGGCTCCGCAGTACGTAGCTGCTTCATAGTTGTCCTTGCATACCATGGCATAGGCTTCGCAGTGCCTGCAAAGCTGCGCATATTTGCATCCAAGGGCCTTTTTCCATCCTGTTGACGACAGAACTTCTGCCCCTTCTATTTCATCGTTTTTTTCCTCGTGCGCCGGAACGGTCATTTTCAAAAGCGTATTGGTTTCTTGAAATAAATGCAGGCTGTCCATTGGAAGGACCTGGAATGGTTAGTTTGGCAGTATTAGCTGCTTACAGCGGGCTTATTCCGGCATACAAGCAAGGGTTTGTAATTGTCGCGTGCATTTGCACTATTATGTAATTATCATGATTTTGCAATTTAATGATAGATTTAAATCTACCATGCCTGCAGAGTGAACGTGCCTGCCTCGAAGGAACTTGTTGCGCTATATTGGAATATCTCAAAGCTTCTGGAATTGGGAGTAAATGAGAAGTGGCTGATGGAAAACAAGATTACAGAAGATGTGGCAAGGGACCTAGTCAAAGGTATTTTGTACCTCCGGGAAAAGTACCATCACGAATGGAACAACAATGACTGATGAATTTTCTGCCTTGATTTCCTTATGCCTCTAACTTGCACACTCAATGTCTGTGTATGCGTATGAAAATAATGACCACTTTACAATTGAATTGTGGTAAATAATCTCTGCTAGCTGAACCGAATAGGACATCAATTCTTTATCCTACTTTTCTGTTGCGTTTCGCGTGTTAATAATTCCGTCCCTAAATGTCATCATTCTATCTAGACGTTTTACATCTATAGCAGTTGCAGCTATGATCGTAATGAGCGCTGTCATAATGCCCATGGAAGTCAGTGCTTTGAATCCTGACGCATGTAACTGCGTGATATTCAGACTGGATGACATCCAGGATTATTGGCTCGCCTCAGTACAGACCGAAATAATTGACCAATTCATTGACAGAAACGAAGACCTCTCGCTTGGAGTCGTAATGAACTTTGTTGGAAGCGATCCCACAATAGTCAACAAGGTAAAGGAAGGGGTTGGGGCCGGGATACTTGAGCTGACACTGCACGGATGGAACCATGTCGACTATCAGAGCCTTACTCAGCAAGAGCAGTACAACACTCTGCAGCAGGCCAACACAAAGATGCAAAATCTCTGGGGCAGGAGTTCCAAGATATTCATACCGCCCTACAATTCGTACAACGAGGATACACTTGCTGCTGCAAGCCAGCTGGGATTAAAGATTATTAGCTCAGAGTTTGACCAAGAGATCCACAGCGTATTTCCGCAGGAAGATATTCCAGGCCATCCTGATAACAAAATCTACATGGCGTTTGAAGGTTCTGACATTGTGGATCAATTTGGTGTTTATCATTTACCTCAAGAGATAGGCTTTTACGATTATGAATTCGAGCCTCCTATTAAGAACGGTCTTACCCGCATTGAAAATCGTATCGATAATGCTATTGCAAATTATGGGTACGCTGTAGTCACGCTTCATCCCCAAGATTTTACAATAAAGGCTCCAGACGGCAACTGGACACCTCAGCTTGATCAAAATGAGATTGACAACCTGAATGAACTGATAACCCTCATCCAGAACAAGGGCTACCACATCAGGACGTTTTCCAGCGTGGCAAACATTCCTCTCCCGCCGCTTGTAGACAATACTCCTCCTGTCATAACAGCTCCTCCAGACATAGCTCTTGTGTCTCAATCAACGCTGACTACGATAAGCAACTTGGGGACTCCTACCGTATCTGACAACACCGACATATCGCCCACAGTGACCAACGACGCACCCGAGCAATTTCCTCAGGGGACGACCACGGTAACATGGACTGCAACAGATGATAGTGACAACTCTGCCACCGCAAAGCAGTACGTAACGATAAGCACATCTGCTGATAGCATACGGCCAGTTATTGCAGCCAGCACACCTGCAAGCAATGCTACAATTAACGGTCCCGCCGCAGGAATAAACATCGTAATTCACGGAACAGCATCTGACGGACAGTCGGGGGTAAAGATAGTAGAAGTGCGAACTGAGGGCACTTCATACAAGACCGCCAAGCAGGACAGCCCTGGTAGCTGGTCTAATTGGTCGCATGTTCTAAACGTTAAACAATCTGGAGATCTAACCATTGTTTCAAGAGCTACAGACTTTTTCAACAACCAGCAGTGGTGGTACACTACCCCGGTTACTGTAACACTTGGCGGCCCTGACATAACGGCACCAGTGCTAACACCTCCTCCAGACATCGTGATGGAGGCGACTGGTCATGCGACCGTGGTCTTTTTGGGAACGCCGAGTGTGTTTGACAATTCCGATCCATCGCCCTACATCAGTTTCAATGCCCCTGGCGCAGGCGAGTCAGAAATTGGTTTTCCCGTTGGAAATACGACCGTAACTTGGGTGGCTACTGACGCATCAGGCAATTCTGCAAATGCCACTCAACTGGTCACGATAATCGACACAACCCCGCCAGAGGTTCCTGAACTGCTTTCGCCTGCAGAGGGACAGATCACTAGCGACAGCAATGTTCAGCTGTTCTGGTCAGACGCTACCGACTTGGTATCGGCCGTGACATATGACCTCCTTGTAGCCAACAGCTCTGACTTTACTTCAGTCGTCATAGATCAAGAAGGCCTAGTTGCATCCACCCATATCCCAGAGATTGCATTGTCAGATGGCACATACTACTGGAAGGTCCGCGCACTTGATGGACAAGATAACGAAAGCGCGTACAGCTCTGCGAGAACATTCACTGTCGACACCTCGGCACCAACAGTGACGGCATCTCCGGCTGGCGGCACTTATGCTTCGGCACAGTCGGTAACATTGAACGCAAGCGAGCCGGCCACAATATACTACACGATGGACGGCAGCATGCCCACGACGGCAAGCACATTGTATAGCGCACCGATCTCTCTGACCGCAAACGTCGAGCTAAAGTTCTTTGCAGTGGACAGCATCGGCAACGGCGGTCCGATATCTACCGAATCATATATCCTTACAACGACGTTTTCATCTCCATCAGGTGGCACCTACAACATGCCGCAATCTGTTTCAATTTCAAGCTGGGTTCCAAACGCTACCATATACTACACGCTTAATGGAAGCGAGCCCACTACCAACAGCACAGTGTACACATCGCCAATCGACATCTCTGAAAACCTCACTCTCAGGTTCTTTGCTGTGGATAGCGCTGGAAACAAAGGCGCTGCGGTGGTAGAAGTATACACCTTTGATATGACCGCTCCGACGGTAAGCGCTATTCCTGCTGGAGGGACGTATTCTGCTGCCCAGCTTGTTAACCTGACTGCTAGCGAGCCGGCCACGATATACTATACCATCGATGGCAGCCAACCGGACCTGAACAGCACCATATACACCGGCCCCATATCGATAACGGCCAGCACAGACCTCAAGTTCTTTGCGATAGATGGCGCCAGCAACGCTGGAACTACTGTGACAGAATCATTTGTCATAGACACTGCCCCACCCATAGTTGTAGCCGAGCCGCCGGCAGGGCTTTACAACGAGGCTGTGAATGTTACCCTATTCGCAAATGAAGCAGCTACAATATACTTTACAACAGATGGAAGCGAGCCGGCTCTAAACAGCACCATATACTCTGGACCGATACAGATATCCACAGACGCAGAACTGAAATTCTTTGCAGTAGACTCTGTTGGCAATGCAGGGACAATAGAATCAGAGACGTACATATTTGACTTTGAAGCTCCTTCGGGTATTGCTGAACCGTCAGGCGGGACCTTTGAATTGCCCCAGTCAGTTACGCTGACGGCCAGCGAATCTGCCGCCACCATATTCTATACAACTGATGGCAGCGAGCCAACTCTCAACAGCACCACATATGCCTCTCCAATCGACATTGGGACAAATACCACCCTCAGCTTCTTTGCCAAAGATTTGGCAGGCAACATCGGATCTGTTCAGATAGAGACATACACGATAATCGATAACCTGCCCCCTGAAATAACTGCCGTTCCAGCTGGAGGGTTGTATAATGCACCGCAGAATGTCACTCTGCTATCAGACGAGCCGGCCACTATCTATTACACCCTGGATAACAGCGAGCCCACTACCAACAGCACATTGTATAGCGCACCGATCCTTATCCCAGATACTGCGACGTTAAAGTACTTTGGCATCGATAATGCGGGCAACAGCGGCACTGTACAGACTCAGACATACACGTTTGACTTTGATATAGTCCCTCCAACGGTGACGGCATCTCCAACCGGAGGCACATACACCACAGAGCAGTCTATATCGCTTGCAGCTGACGAGCCGGCTACAATATACTTTACAACAGATGGAAGCGAACCTGACACAAACAGTACAGTATATGTCTCACCAATTTCACTATCGATAGATGCAACTCTAAAGTTCTTTGCAGTTGATCTTGCAGGCAACACAGGCAACGTTACATCCGAGTCGTATCACTTTGACATGGTCGCTCCAATAGTGACAGCCGCCCCGGCTGGAGGGACCTATTCCACAGCCCAGGAAGTGAGCCTAATAGCCGATGAACCTGCCACAATATACTATACCGTTGATGGCAGCGAGCCAAATCTCAACAGCACCACATATGCTACACCGATCTTGATCTCTACAAATGCTACCCTTAGATTCTTTGCAATAGACGATGCTGGAAATGAAGGCAATTCGGCAACGCAGATTTACACATTTGACTTTGAGCCACCAAGCACAACTGCATTGCCCGCAGGCGGCACATACACGTCTGCACAAACAGTGTCGCTGTCCACAAACGAGCCGGCTACAATATACTACACAATTGATGGCTCAACTCCGTCAAATTCAAGCAGCATCTATTCTTCACCCATAGAGATCACTTCGACCACCACCCTGAAATTCTTTGCAGAGGATAGCGTAGGCAATGCCGGCCCGGTAGCCACCGAAGTCTACACCCTCCACATAGTATCCTTCCCAATTATACAGATGTCTGACACCACGGCAACCTTTGGCCTTGCTACCCATTCTGGCATACCATCTCATGTGGAATTCGTTTCGCCAACGTCACAGCTTGTAGGCAAGAGCATTGACCAGATAACTTTGAAGCTCAGAAAGACAGGCACGCCAGCAGGAACCATTGAAGTAGGCATCTTCAATCCAGATCTGTCGATAAAGAAGCTGTTTGGCACAAGAGATGCTGCGACAATCGCTTCCACATATAGCGACTATGTCTTCTCGCTTTCAAACAATGATCTTTACATAGTGGAAGTAGGCGATCGCATCGGCATCAAGTTCACTGGCGGCAACTCAAACAACTTCATTGCGGTCATGA
>JBDZWB010000057.1:0-8451 GCA_040255975.1 Nitrosopumilales archaeon | reverse complement strand
AGATCGTTTTGGCAAAACGATCTGACCAATACAGAGAGCGGTCTGCAAAACTATCCTGTCAGAACGCATCTAGAGAGGACGATTGGTCAAGCGGTAAAGTTTTTGCACTCTAACAACGGTCGAGCTGATCCTGCAATCTTGGGAATCGAGCCGTTTAACGAGCCCCATCCGGTAGGATTGCCGAAGGATGAATTTGAGCGGGAGCTGCTTTTGAATTATTACCTGAACGTGAACTCTGAATTGAAGAGCGTTGCTCCCAATGCATTCGTATTCATAGAGCCCCGCGTGGACTGGACAGTCTCAAAGGGAGGCGATGACAAGGGGGTGCTGGGTTCAACTCCTTTTTCTGCCAAAAGTGCGTTTCATATGGGCTTGATAAAAGATGTGATGCTTGAGGGAAGGATTGATTCCAAGCAAATACAAACATACTTGCCAAAGGATTTGCATTCTGCATTTGGGCGAAACGGTGTCTTGTCCTTTCACTTCTATGACACAATGGCTGTTGCCAGCTCATTTTTGAAAATTCCAGAAAGTATGTACACTTACAGGAGAGAGTGGCCTTCAATCTTTGGCCAGCTAGCTCGCTCTGCCACAGAGCGCAACCTAATTCCTTTTCTAACAGAATTTGGCGGATATCAAGAAGCAGAGCAAGTACGGGATTACATGAATCTCCAATTCGAACAGATAGAGGTCAACCTTCTTAATGCAACATGCTGGAACTATGACCTCTACAATACCAAAGAGGGAAAAGACAACTGGAACCTTGAAGACTATTCACTGCTTGGACCAGACAGGATTCCACGGAACATAGAGGTGGTAGCCCGGCCGTACCCAATGCGCAGCTCTGCCGAGCCTGTTTTACTGTTCTTTGATGCTGAATCAAAATATGCTACGGTAATCCTAAAAGGCGCGGTAGTGGATGCCCCCACAATAATCTACATCCCTTTCAACATCCATTACAAGACCGAGTTTACTGTATGGGCTACCGGAAGCGAGGTAAAGTGGGATAGGGAGAACCAGCTTTTGTATTGGCATCCTTCAAAGGAAAGGGAAGACAATCAAATAATTATTGGCAAGAGCCATAAATTGGAAGTTGGCGCACTTCCAGAGCATGCAAGAGACATTTTGAACGGGGTCATCTTGATGGACACATTCACATAGTCATTTTTTTCCACTCCCGAGAACCATTGCATTAGATCCATTTTTGTGCCGCTCAGAGCGTATGTACGTGTATCTGGCATACAGAAAGTTCCAGTCTGCAGCTGTTACGTCGGCAATCTTCAGACCCTGATTATGCTACAATGCAGCGCAATCCGTAAATCACTATGGCATTGAAGTCATTGCAGCGGTTTCAACATATGAAACAAGAAGCAATTAAGGCTCCAAAATACGTACGCACAATTGACATAGTGCTGGGTGCAATCAGCCTGATACTTGCAGGACTTGTCTTTGCGTCGCCGGCCTTTGCGGCAACGCTTCTGGTACTTTACCTTTCAATATCTTTGTTGGTTGCGGGGTTCGAGGGCATCATTGTTGGCGCAGCAGGCCAAGGGCTTACAGGAGGCCAGAGGGCCATTCGTTTGATAGTTGGCGGAATTGCAGTTGCGCTCTCGATGGCAGTTATCGCGTTTCCGGGGGCGACGGTGTTGAGCTCTGTGGTGTTGCTATCTATTGCATTCGTTTTTCTGGGAGCCGCTGCGATTGCAAAAGGGATAACAGAAAAGTTCATGGCCGGCTGGGCCAGAGCCATGTATGTTATAGTGGGCGGAATAGTCCTTGCCCTCGCAGTCCCAATAATGATCTTTCCGGGTATGGGATTGGTAACTCTTTATGCCCTGATGGCGACTGTCTTGATAATAAATGGGGCGGGGTATGTGATTGCAGGAATCACCGGAGCAGTATATGTGCCAATTGGCCTAGGCATGGCTCGAAGAGACAGGACATGGGGAGAATCAGATGCTGCGTAGAATGGAGGTCCTTGCCTCCCAGCTGAAGAAAGACCATGCAGGTTAACATTATCCAATACATGTAAGCAATTGCAATTTCTCTAGAAACTCACTTTTTCAGATAGTCTTTGTTGCTCAAGGTTAGGATGCCTCAAGGTCAACTAGAAGTCATCAGCGTATTTCGATAGAGGACTTGTCTGAAATGAAGGATGCAAGCATCGTACTGGCTATTGCATTCCGATTAAAACTCTGAAACAAGAAAAAATCAAATCTACTGTCTAACAATGTCACAATGCAGATAACATAAGTCATCAAACTTGTAACGTCCATGTTGTCAAAGAATTTTCTGAATATTTCCATGGCAATTGCAATGATATCTATCACAGGCTTGATCTTGGCACCGACAATCTCTCTTTATTCCGGAGCAAACAAGAGCATGGCTGCATACGCGCAGTATCCAACTGAAACAGTCTTTCCAGACATGCCGAATTATTTTATCAGAATGCACCCCAGCACATTTGAAGGAGATGTAACCCACTATGATCCTAGAGACGTTGCCGTTCCTTCCGGCGTCACGGTGGTATGGGTGAATGATGATTTCGGTGTGGCTCACACCGTAACCAGCGGCGGTCCAGACGATCCTGATTCAGGTAGCATGTTCGATTCGGGAGAAATACCATTTGCAGGAGAATTTCAGCTGACGTTTGACAGTGCAAGCGGACTGATAGGCGAGTTCCCTTACTACTGCACCTTGCACCCATGGATAACTGGCATGATATCTGCCAATGATGAAGTAGTAACGGGTGAGAACTTTGAGTTCAAATCCGGAACTGGTTCTACCTTTAACATAACAGAGAATAGCCGAACGCTTTTGGCCTTTATCCCAATCGATTTTGCACCAGCCGAAGACAGTCGGATTACCAAGTTCTATAATTTCTCGATAACCAGAAACAGCGACAATGAGACCCGGTTTAGCGGCCTGTTTGATACACAGGCCAAGAGTCTTACCGTAGAAATAATCAACTTTGCAGGGGCCACCGACCAACCAGATCAGGCAAATCGGCCAACCACAGCTCAACTGCAGGGAGGCACATACCGTATCGCAGGCAATCTCCTCCCTACTGAGACCGGAAACTATACGATAGGGATCGAGTTGGTTGGAGCAGGGTCGGATCCCCCGCCACAGCAAAT
This sequence comes from Nitrosopumilales archaeon, assembly GCA_040255975.1. Lineage (GTDB taxonomy): Archaea > Thermoproteota > Nitrososphaeria > Nitrososphaerales > Nitrososphaeraceae > Nitrososphaera. The sequence continues at coordinate 5,314 of JBDZWB010000057.1, read as the reverse complement.
GAGGGATGAATTCCAGGTTCAGGTAGTTTCGTGATATACTCACCGCAAGCAGAGATAAACGAACCTATCTACTTGCACACCATCCTCAGCATCTAGCTATGGTAGTTGTTGCAAAGCCAGAGGTGCTGCTCTTTTAGTTCTGTCAGCGAGTAGTTCATGTCATACTCTGCGACATTGGTGAAAGCATTAGGAAATCCTGCGCGCCATTGATAAGAGGCAGGCGGATAGCTCAAAGATCAACAGATTATGGCAGAGAGCACTAAGGCAAGAAAGATCGGCATGACGCTTTTGTTCTTTTTCATCGCCGGCCTCTGCGAGATTGGCGGAGGGTACCTCGTGTGGCTCTGGCTCCGGGACGGCATGAGTTGGATGCTCGGGGCCATGGGCGGCTTTGTGCTGTTCCTGTATGGCGTGGTGCCGACGTTCCAGCCGTCGCACTTTCACAGGATTTACGCCGCCTATGGTGGAATTTTTATCGTCATGGCTGTGCTCGGGGGATGGATCTTTGAAGGCATCGCGCCTGACCTGTTTGACGTCGTTGGCACGGCAATCGCGCTGGCGGGCGTCGCGATAATCTACTACATGCCAAGAAGGGGGGAGAAGGCGATCTGGTCGAAATAGTGTCCGGCATCCCCCTTTCTGTCGCGCTGTTCTTTGCCGCTGCACTGGCAGAGATCGGCGGCGGTTACCTGGTATGGATGTGGCGCAGGCAAAAGAAGTCAATCGCGCTAGCTGGCATTGGAGCAGTCATCCTGTTTGTATATGGCATAATTCCAACATTCCAGCCGGCGGAATTTGGCAGAGTGTATGCGGCATACGGCGGCATTTTCATAATCTCATCGCTCCTTTGGGGAAGAATAGTCGACAGGAAAAGGCCGGACAGGTACGAGATAATAGGTTCGGTTGTCGCTGTCATCGGGTCGGCCGTAATATTCTACGCGCCCCGCTGATGATTTTCAAACGCATCTCCTCCCGGTCAAGCTTGCAAGATGCCGGCTTGCTATTTCTGATGTGGCAGCAAGTAATAGAACAAGCTTGCACCAGATTGATAAGCAAGCGGAAACAGGTGTAGTGAAATGACAAGCTGCGTGATGTGTTTGCAAGAGTTTGATCCGTCAGACACTACGTTTGAGCAAAGGCTGGTAAAGGACGAATCGTTTTGCAAGAAATGCTGGACAGGGATAATGAATGAGGGATACGACAGCGACCTTGAATTCAACCTGATGGAGATAACCCAAAAAAAGAAGGGAGGGCTAGTCTGACTTTATCTCATGCTTTTCCTTTACCTTGTTGCCAAACTCGTCCTTGGCTTCGCGCTCGACCTTGATTTCGTCGTCTTCGCGCTTTATCTTTTCCTTGTATTCAGTTTCTCCCATGGCTGTAGGTGCACTTCATCATAAAAATAGGGTATAGAAGATCCGGCTTGTTGATTAGCGGCTAATATTTCTGGACTTTCATGCGTTCAAGATTTTAATCGGCTTGCAAACGGTAGAAAGACTCGTGCAGGATAATGTTGCAATGATGGATGCACTGCATTGCAAAGTATTCTCGCAACTTAATAGCAGCAGATAACATGAAAAATCCATGACACAATCCGTAGTTGTAGACGTTGAAGAGGTTAGGCGCAAATTCAAGGAGGTTCGCGCAACCTATCAAAGCATATTGCCAAAGGTAGACCCGGCGCTGGTTGACGACCTGCTAGAAAGGCTGGAAGCAAGTGGAAAAGAGTCGCTGCCATATACCATCGAAGTATTCACAAGAAATGGCGTTGACACTGAAGCGGCAAGGGAATACATCATTTCAAAGACAGGGCAGGCGCCGGCGATATTTGACAACGGAACGCATTATGTAACTAACCAAAAGCTGACTCTGGAAATGCTAAAGGAGATCTCTGATTCACCCGATGTCGAAGAAGTACATGGAAGCTTTTGCGGCGGCACAGGGATGCGCGGAGCGTATTTTGAGAGAAGACACTAATATCCCTCTCCATCTTTTTTGTTATGGCAACCGCTTTTGCAGTAGAGAACTGTGATTTTCACGCTTTATCCGAAACCTTGGCAAGGTGCCGGGCATGATGCGAGCCCGGTTGCTGCTATGGTTTTTGTGCTTTTATCGGCCTGTTGTTGATCATGGGAGCTTTGTTGTTGTTTCCCAGTCTGGCCTGCGGAAGGGACGTACGCGGCATTTCGTCGCGCGTGGCGCCGGCGCCCTTGCCCGGTGACGATACCTTTAGCAGCTTTACCCATTCTCCACTCCGGCAGACAAGGGTGTTTCCGTCCGGCGCAAGTATTTCAGAGCCTTCGCTGAACATCAGGCCGTTGTAGTAGCAGATATCAAACCTCACCGCGCTGCCGGCAGCAACTTCGGCGGCTTTTGCCTTCCTCTGGCTCATCCTTTTGGCATCCTCCATCCTTGCTATCCCTTCCTGAATCGTGGATATGTGAACTGGCATTTTCTTTCCCAAACTAGGGGGCCGGCAAGTAAAAATATTTACTCGTGTGTGCAATTGCCGGAAACTTTTTGGCGCTTGTGCAGGCTGTGGTGAACTTGCTCCATGTTTCTGGGCGCTATCTGGTTTGCCACAATGCCGGCTTGTCCCTTATCTTGTTCCAGCCCTGCTCGTCTGACTCGACTGGTTCGACAGAGATGTCGTCGAAATACCGGTCAAGCACGCTAGCCCTTTCCATCGCCAGCGGCGGCGAGCAATAGTCCTCTTCGACCCAGTACGCGTAATTGTTATCGGTCCTTGCATTGTAGAGGCCGTGGTGCAGCTCTTCGCCAAACGGTCTTAGGTTTGAGATGCTGCCAGAGTCGAGCTCTTTCCTCAGGTTGTCCATCAGATCTTTTCTGGGCTTTGCTTTGACTATATATAGTGCCATTATATTCAATATTACCGCATAATTTTAAAACAGTTTAGTCAAGAATCGAATAAGCATTAAACGTTACAATTGTCCATATAGTAATGCCTAAATCTATCCATCCAAGTTCCCTGTTAGGTGTCATCGTCTAAAAACGCTGCAAAGGCAGAAATTTCTAGGCATGTAGAACGTTACAGACAAGTGCTTTCTTCGAATAAGATAGGTGAATATAGCGAAGCAGATGTGGGATCTCAGTTTATTCGTCCTTTACTCAAGGCATTAGATTGGGATATTGAAGATATTGAAGAAGTAAAAGAGCAGAAACAAACCTTTACGGGACCAGTAGATTATGCGCTAAACCTATACAACAAGTCAGTTGTTTTAGTTGAAATAAAACGTTTTGATGAGAATTTAGATGGGTACAGGATAGTTCGCGGAGGCATAAAAGAGACCCATGCGCAACAGGCATTGCGTTATGCATGGAGTATTAAGGTTGATTGGGTAATATTGAGTAATTTTGCTGAAACAAGATTGTACTACTCCCATGTGCGCAATCCAGAGGATGGACTTGTCTTCAAACTAAAATTTGATCAATATCTAGATGATCCTAATTTTAATAAGTTATGGATAGTTTCAAAACAATCAGTTCGTCTTGGACAACTAGCAAATTATGAAAAGGTTCGTCGGCGCAGAGAAATAGATGAAGAAATTCTAGCAGACCTTATAGATATAAGAGAAATGCTGACTTCTAGCATATCCGTTCAAAATCCAGCTATTTCTAAAGAGGAAGTAAATGAATCGACACAAAAAATACTTAATAGACTATTATTCATGAGGCGATGCGAGGATTCAACGATAATTCCTAGGGAATATCTTTGGACACAATTTGATAATTGGCAGAAATTTGCAATAAACAAATCTGCACATTCCTTTATGTCTGTCTTGAAAGGCGCATTCCGTGATTTTGATGCCGGTTTTAACGGAAAAATTTTTGATCCTCATTTTTCTGAAGACCTGATCATCGGCAATGATGTTCTAAAGAAAATAATTGAAAAATTGTATAACTATAATTTTAGCTGGATACCTATTGATATTTTAGGAAATGCCTATGAGCTATATATTGGGACTATAATAAAAGAGAAACAAGGTAAACTCAATCCACAAGAGGTATCCCTCGTCGAAGATCCTTCTATCCGTAAGAAATTTGGAATCTACTATACACCCACTGTTGTAGTTGATTTTATAATCGAAAATACGTTGGGTGAAAGGCTTTCAAAAATCGAATCTCCTGATGAGATATCTAAGATTAGAGTTATTGACCCTGCAGCGGGATCAGGAACCTTTCTAATAAGAGCTTATGATTATTTCTATAAATGGTATATGCGTTACAACAAAATCAATCAAAGCAAAGATCAAGGAATGAAAGCTTATGGCGAATTAATTCCTTTTGCGAAAAAGCGTATTCTGTTGGACAATCTTTACGGAATTGATTTGGATCCTCAGGCTGTAGAGATTGTAATGTTAAACCTTGGATTAGAATCAATTGAAATAAACGACAAGTTGCCCCATCTCTACGACAAGATTAGATGGGGAAATTCTGTTATAGGATATCTAACTAATGATATACGCGAATCTGACAAAAAAGAGATTCTACAGCTAAGAAAAAGTACCAAGGATCTTGACATGAAGATTTCAGAATCTCTTACAAGAACAGCGTCAGGAGATGATAGTCAAATAAATGAGCTCAGAAAGCAACGTGATTCCCTAATTGCCAAACAAGAGAAGCTCAAGGATGCCATAGCAAACAATCTGAATACATCACTAATCAATAGTATACCTTTTGAGGATATCACCAGTAAGAGGCCATTTCATTGGCAGGCAGAATTTCCAGAAGTATTTGAAGAAGGAGGGTTTGATGTCGTCATTGCTAATCCCCCATATTTCAATATCCAAACTATTGATGACCAAAAAGAAAAAGACTGTTTGAAGATTCTGTTTCCGGACATTTTCAGTGGGGAGAGTGATATTCATTATTTCTTTTACACAAGAGGCATCCAAATTTTGAAGGAAGGTGGAGATCTTGGGTTTATTTCATCTAGATACTTCATCGAAGCAGGGCACGCAGAACCCTTTAGAAAATTCTTGCAGGAAAATACTAGAATAAAGATGATTATCGATTTTGGTAGTGTGGTTAAGGTTTTTCGTGATGCAACAGTGAATACAGTCATAACAATTCTTGAAAAATGTAGTGATAAGCAAAGAATATCCCGCAATAATATCAAAACAATAAAGGTCAATGATTGGAATGATGATCTAGATAAACTCATGAATCACATATCCATACATCTGCGGAAACGCGAATACCAAGATGCATACATAAGCGTATTCGAACTCCCTCAAAAAAGATTACAATCTAACATGTGGGTACTTACCCCTAAATCAGCCGATGAAATTTT
>JBDZWB010000056.1:0-8502 GCA_040255975.1 Nitrosopumilales archaeon | reverse complement strand
ATTATGCCACCCTCAGCACGGTGGGCGACGAAAAGAACAAGCAAAAGTTCTGGGCGGGCCAGGAAAATTCTGACGACGCCATCAAGGCAATCGAGCTCTTGACCGGAGTCCCAAGGGAAGAGTTCTCTGTCACTTCAAAGCCAAAGGGCATGATCTCCGGTCCAATCACCCTCCGGGTCGGAGGCGATGTCATCGACTGCAACCTTGGCAGCAGGGCCACTTCTCAGCTGATACCGACCAACATCCGCGACGTCGAGATAATGAAGGTCAAGGCGGACTTTGTGATGGTGGTAGAGAAGGACACCGTGCTCAACAACATCCGCAAGTCAGGATTTATCCAAAAGTACAACGCGATTCTGATGACTGGCTCGGGCGAGCCGGACAGGGCGACTAGAATGATGGTCAAGGCCCTCAACGAAGAGTGGAAAAAGCCCGTAGTGATATTTACCGATGCAGACCCGTGGGGCCTTGGCATCGCGCTCCGCTACAAGATCGGCAGCGAGTCTCTTTCCTACGACAGCGACAGGCTTGTCACCCCTGACGCCAAGGTCCTTGGCATGACCTTCTCGGACATCTACGACTACAACATCCCAGAAGTGGCAAGGCTCGCCGCGTCAGAAGAGGATCTGAACAGGGCAAACGACATGAAGAAAAAACCATGGTTCCAGGACAAGCAGTGGCAGAAAGAGCTAGACCTGTTCTTGAAGAAGGAGGAAAAGTGCGAGCTGGATGCGTTCTTCAAGCACGGCTTCAAGTACCTGGCTGACACCTATCTGCCTCAAAAGCTGCGCGCGGCTGGCGTCATATAGTATCACAATATTTTACTTTTGTGATATTATCATAAAATATGAATTTTCACAAACGTTTATAATCGATCAAAGGGCCGCTAGAATGCGAGACTTATGGAGCAGATCCATTCGCTCTGTCTCATAGATGCAAACGACGACAAGGGATACCCAGAACTGTATGACAAGATCAGCCGCTACGCTTCTCAAGATTACGCGATAATCTATGCGGTGGAGGATGACACAACCCAGACAGTAAGGCGCATGAGCCGGCACGGCGCCGAAGTGGAAACGCTTGTCGAATCCGGCGCGCTGACAATAGTTGGCAGAAATGAAATGTATTCAGTTGAAAAAACGGACCTTGAAGGCCATGTGCTTTTGAATGCGTGGCACAATCTGATGCTCAAGATAAAGAGGCGGTCGGATTTCAGGGGCATCCTGGCCATTGGTACCGCCGAAGTGTTCTTCCAGCACGCCGCGGATCCGTGCAAGCTCGTCAAGTACGAGGAGCTGGTTGGCAAGGAATTTCAGATCCCCCTTGAAGCAATCTGCTGCTACAGCGAAAATGCCATTTCCAAGCTGTCGCTTGCAGAGACGGTTGCAATCCTGAACGCGCACCATTCGACGATCCACTGCGGGTGCCGCTACAAGGAATGGCAGCCGCACAACATCATCGAGCTGGCGTATTGCGGGATGGAAAAGCAGCTTGGAGCCGAGACGTCAAACCTCATTTTCAAGACAATGAAGCTCTGCTACAAGATTGGCGAAGACGAGATCATTGCCAATCCCGCAATCTTGGAAGAAATGCTGCAGCGAATAATTGGGAAAAGCGCAGCGAAAGTTACGCTTGCGCACATAAAGGAAGAAGTCAGGAAATCTATTTCGTTCTGAATTTCCTGCGTGTGTGTTTAGGAAGGCAGCGGCTTCTTCCTGTCGACCCGGTACTGGAATATGTCCTGATAGTCCATGCCCAGTATGACGTTGCGGCCCACTGCGACTATCTTGGACTTGGGAACATCGAACCTATAGTCATAGTGTCCCCAGACAACAATCTTGCTCTTGGTCTCTTTCACCACGTGGCCGACGTGCTCTTCGTCCTGGGTCCTGACGCCCTTGTTAAAGAGCGACTTTGGATATTCCCGTTCATACGTTGCCAGGTCAATGTTGTCTTGTCTTGTCCACGGGTCCTTTACGGTTTTTCCTGCAGGCAGCGGTTCCTCCCTGCTTACCTTGTATTTTTTTACAATCTCGTATAGCGGAAGATCGATCAAAACGTTGCCAGACGTAAACTTGATCTCTGATTTTGGAATATCATACCTATCGTCGCCGCCGCCAAATACCACTATCTTGTCCTCTGTTTCCCTTACCACATGGCCAATGTGCGGCGAATCTAGCGCCTTGACGCCCTTGTTAAAGTACTTGCCGGATACCATAATAACCTAAAACCATCCTTCATTTTATTAACATATCTGCTTGCTATATTAGGGTAGAATTTTCTATCCAGTGGACAACTCTGCGCTTCTGGACTTACTTATCCCATCAGGTCTCTCTCTTTTTGCAGCAAAAAATTCTTTAACACCACCAAAGCTGGATATACGGTTGCTATCGCTCAACCTTGACGGCGGCGCGATCACGATTGGCGTTCGCACGAGCAAAAGATCAAAAAGGCTTCGGCTCGTCTCGGGCATCAACGGCGTCGAGGCGATTGTTCCGGTAAACTATCGCACCGAAGAGCTAGAGAGCTTTGTTTCTTCCAAGCGCGACTGGATAATCAAGACGTCCCGCTACTACGCCAAGATGAAGGAGCGCTGCAGCGCGCTCGAGCCGGGAACGATCTATTTCCTTGGCAGCAAGTACGCATTTCGTGTAGTAAAGGACAGGCACACCTCCGCGGTGGTTTCTGAAACAATGAAGCTGATAACATTCCACGTGACTGACAGGCGGAAGCATAGGCAGGAGATTCAGGGATGGTACAAGGAGCAGACGGGGAGGATAATAGCAGAGCGCCTGCCCGCGCTTGCCGCCAGGCTCGGCCTGAAATACAACAAGGTATCGATAAAGAGCCAGAGATCCAGGTGGGCGAGCTGTTCCCACAAGGGCAACCTGAACTTTAACCTGCTGCTGGCAGCGGCGCCATTGGAAGTCATTGACTATGTCATAATCCACGAGCTGATGCACCTTGTAGAGCTGGATCATTCGCCCAAGTTCTGGCAGCTGGTAAAGGACTCCGACCCCGAATACAAGAAGCACAGGGAATGGCTCACCAGCTATACGCCGGTGATAAAGATAGGATAGGAGATAGGATCAGGCGCCCTCTACGGATTTTGGCTTTGTTGTTGTTGTTGTTGGTTCTTCCAGGCTGACGTCTGTTTCCACTGTCACCACGCGGTCCGGCTCTGCTCGCTGCTGCTCCGGCTCCGCCCTCTTCTTGTATCGCGGCGCGTCCCTTGCAAGGGCCCTGAGCTCTTCAATATCAGGCTCCGATTCCCGCTCAAACTTTGACCTGACCAGGCCGCTTGGCGCGTCTATCCACAGCTGGCTGCCGTCGTAGTCTCGGATGTACGTTTTTGGCACGTAGTAGATGTGTGCGTCCGACACCCCTTCCCTCACCACGACAAACTCGTTTCCGATCCTCTCGACATAGCCCACCTCCACGTTGTCCGTGGTCCGGACATGCTTGTGGATCAGCTGGTCCCACGGTATGTTGTAGGACGTGCCAGAATAGTCCACAGGGATCTCTGTTGACGGCTCTTTTGCCATCCATGGAACGCCGTGCACGAACTGCGGATAGTTCTCCTCCACGCTGCGCACATGCTCCCGGTATGCCTCCGTCTGGAACTCTGAAGACGACGGCGGGCTGTCGCGTTCAAAGCGGTCCTTGACCTCGTCCTTTGTCAGTGAGGCGTAGAGATTGTCGCCGTCAAAGCCCTGGATGTAGTACTTTGGTACAAAGTAGTGCTTTTTGCTCACCATGCCTTCCTTGACTTCGATGTAGTCGCTGGAAATGCTTTCCACGTCCCCCAGGTCTTTGCTATCGCTTGACTTTACCTTTTTTCCAATAATTTTGTCCCACGGCATCTGGACCATGTCTACAGGGATCCTTGATCCAAATTCCGGATACCGCTCCATGACTGTAGTCCTCCGCTCCTTGTATTCGGGCGTTTCAAGTTCTGCCGGCTCGGGTTCTTTTTCTTTTTCAAACCTTGACTTTACTTCGTCTTTTGTAAGCGAAACCCACAGCTTGTCGCCGTCAAAGCCGCTCAGGTAGTATTTCGGTACGAAATAGTAATTCTTTGAGACAGTGCCCTCCTTTGTCTGTATGTAGTCGTGGGTTATGCTCTCCACCTTGCCAAGGTCCTTGTCGTCGCTCGACTTGACCTTCCTGCCAATGGCCTTGTCCCATGAAATAATGTCACTCATGTCCAAGACTTTGGTGCATGCAATTTATCAGTTGCAGACCAATCTTACATAACTCTGCTGGCGTGCCTAATCCTTGCGATCGCAATGCCTGCGGCGACTCCACCTGCAAGAACCGCGGCCGCCAGCGGGAATTCCGGCACTATCGTGGTGGAAAACGAGACCGAATCCGTCATGTCCTCGGCAGTGGTGGTACCGCTGCCCCCAACATCCCAGCCCGGCCGTATGTCGGTTATGTTGACGGTAACTGGGCCTGTGTAGTTGTTGCCTTCAAGGTCGATCCTCTGAGTTCCCCTGCCGCCAAGGCCAGGTTGATCCATCTGCTCCCACAGCAGGTTGCCCTCTTGGTCGTAAATGGCGATGTCATAGCTTTCTATTGGGAGCGTAGTCTCGATCAGGGTCGAGCCTGTATAGTTGGCTCCCTCTGGAGTATCCGTAAAGCCGCTTGCGCCGGGAGTGCTTTGACCTGTAGTGTTAGTCTCTGTCTGGGGAAAGTTTGTCGCATTTGGCCTTGGAGAGCTGCCGTTGAGGAACACCAACTCTATCTGCCACGCACCCTGCTCATTCAGCGTAACCTGGGGCCACCTGAGCTGCACCAGGTAGAGGCCCTTTTCCGACATTTGCTCGATCACAGGCGATTCTGTGCCGGTCGCGTCAAGTTGCGGGTCGTCTTCGGTCGCGTTGTTCAGCGTCGAAGGCGGCTCTAGCTCTTGTCCAAATGCTACAGTGACAAACAAGACGAGCAATGTCATGGTGGACGCGACAAATGCCAGATAATACCTTATCACGCCTAGTATCGCCCAAAATACAATATAAAGAGCGGCGATGATTGTTCCAAAAGCGCGGTACAAAGTTTATAGAACTGACGGCTCGGCATTCAATTGAAGATATGGATGTTGAAGAGCGCCTCGCACTTGTGATGCGCGAGCCGACTGAGGAGGTCGTCACTGCAGACGAGCTGCGGGCACTACTTGAAACAAAGGCCCACCCAAAGCACTACATCGGGCTTGAAATTTCCGGCGTGCTGCACCTTGGCAGCCTGGTGCTGACTGGATTCAAGATAAACGACTTTATCAAGGCCGGCATCAACACGACAGTCTTTCTGGCCGACTGGCACACCTACATCAATGACAAGCTGGGAGGCGACTGGAACAAGATAAAAAAGATCTCGCAGTACTACGCGGAGGCGTTCAAGTTCTTTTGCCCCGGCGTAAACATTGTCCTTGGCAGCGACCTTTACAAGCAAACCGACAACTACTGGGAGGACTTTGTGCGCTTTTCAAAGCACATGACGCTTGCAAGGACGATGCGGTCGCTTACCATAATGGGAAGGAGCGAGGTGGAGAAGAACCTTGATCTCTCGCAACTGCTGTACCCCCCCATGCAGTCAGTCGACATTAAGGCGCTTGACCTCGACATAGTCCATGCGGGCATGGACCAGCGCAAGATCCACATGCTGGTGAGGGAGATATTCCCCAAGCTGGGCTGGAAGGTGCCGGTCGTGGTGCACCACCACCTGCTGCCGGGCCTGTCAGAGCCGGTAAAGATGGGCCTTGACGAGAATGCGTCTGAAGACGCCAAGATATCAAGCAAGATGAGCAAGAGCAAGCCTGCAAGCGGCATACTTATCCACGACGACGAAAAGACGATCAAGGACAAGATTTCAAAGGCGTTCTGCCCCGTCGGGGTGGCCGAAGGCAACCCAATTCTGGAGCTTGTCCGCTATGTCGTCTTCCACCAGTTTGGCGAGTTTGTGATAGAACGGCCCGCAAAATACGGCGGCAGCACCACGTATTCTAGCTACAAGGAGGTAGAGCGCGATTTCGTGGAGAAAAAGATACACCCAATGGACCTGAAAGGCGCGACTGCTACCTACGTCAATAAGATAATCGAGCCTGTCCAGAGGCACTTTAAGGGAAGGGAGCCCGAGCTCTAGACTAGACTAGACTAGGCCAGTTTCCTTGCCGCTTCGATTATCTTGGCGACTTCGCTTGCCGGCGTTTCCTTGTCCATCGTGACATAGTAAAAGTGATCCTCGCTTGCCATGGTGAGTATCTTGACCTTCTCGTTTTCGGTAAATGTGTATTCGGTCTTGCCTATCGACTTTTCAAAGTTCTTGCGGAGCTGGTTCCTTGTCGCCTCGATAAAGTACTCGTTGCGGGCATCGTTCTGATTCAGCAGAGGCACGACTCCCTTGCGGAGGCTGCCGGCCAGCGTCCGGCCAAACCTGTTGGTGATCCCAGCGTAGCGAATTCTCGACGATATTGCTAGGATGCTGTTGCACTTCTCCTTGTATTCCCGGGTCTGCGGGTCTGCTTGTTGAGGCTTGGACATCACGTTATTTTAGAAGATAGGTGATATATGAACTACTTTACGCAAGGTTTGGAATAGACATCTTGCCCAGCCGCCGCTTCAGGTATATCGACAGCGCGACCGAAACTGCTGACAGCAATGCGGCGGTCAGGAATATGGTGCTAAAAGCCTGCATGGACGGAAACGACACTAGTTCGCCGGCTATCTCCACTGTCGACTGGTACATCTGCATGTATACGCCTGCAAGGGCCGGCCCTATCGAGCTTCCCACGATCCTGAGCAGGGTGTTCATCCCAAGCGATATGCCCGTGAATTCCACTGGCGTGGCAAGCAGGGTAACGTTCAGCGCACCGACGTTTGTGAGTGAAAGCCCGGTCGATAGGATCGCCAGGCCGGCAGCGACTGCCAACCAGCTGCCGTGGAATGCAAGCAGGAAGAGAAATCCTGCTGCCGTTATAGAAGTACCTATGATTATCGGCTTTATAGATCCCATCTTGTGCACGATGAACCCCGAAGTGGGCCCGAACACGAGAAGCACTATTGCAAATGGAAGCTGCACATAGCCGGCAGTTGCAGCGTCGCCTCCAAAGCCAAGCGGCTCGGGGTTTCGCACGAGCACCGGCACCGTCTGGAAGACCATGAACATTGAGAACCCCACCGTCATGATTATCAGGTTTGCCGGCAGAATCGCCCTGTGCGACATTAGCTTAAAGTCTACAAGCGGGAATTTTTCCCGCCGCTCTATCACGACAAAAAGCCCTAGCGCGGCTGCCCCTATCGCAATAAAGATCGCCATCTGGCTTGTTGACTGGCTCGTGCCGGTTTCAAGCAGCGTCAGCGCAAGCAGAAACGAAGTAACAAATGCTGCGAGCGTCACCGCGCCCTTGATGTCGATGCTTCGAGGTACGGCTGCTGCTTCATTAGAAGGCACATTCGCAGGCGCCTCTTCTTCCCACGGCTCGCGCTTGCGTTCATAGTTGAAGCGCCAGATCAGCACAAAGAGAAAGATGGCAATAGGTATCGTCGACAAAAAGGTGGCGCGCCAACCGTAGTTGCTGATTATTATGCCGCCTGCCACAAGGCCAATGACTGCTCCTGAAGCAAACATGGACGATATCACGCCCTGCCCGATCGAGATCTTTTCCCTTGGGAACTGGTCCCGGATTATTCCAAATGCGATGACAAACATGGCCATCCCTATTCCCTGCGTCGCCCTTGCGGCAAACAACATGTAGATGTTTGATGAAAACCCTGCAATGGCTATGCCTGCGATGTAGATCGCCATTATGATGAGCAGAATCTTCTTTTTGCCATAGATGTCTGACAGCTTGCCGGCGATCGGGGTCATGACCGCCCCGGGGATGAGGTAGGCCGTGAGTATCCATGACGACATGCCGTACGAAACGTTGAACTCGCGGATAAGGTCCGGTATTGCCGGGATAAGCATAGTCTCGGCGTACATGACCATGGTCGCAATGCTGCTAAGGACTGCAAGCACCTTCCATGCTGAAGCAGGAATCTTTGCGGGGCTTGCAGCCTTGTCCTTGTCTTCAAATGCCCCCAAATTTTACAGTTCAGCAGGTTCTATGCGCTTTGCATATTAAAAGCTGATTAAAAGAGGGAAAAAAGCAAGTCAGTCAGCGCATCGTCTTCAGTATTATGACGGTGTTGGTGTCAGACACGCCCTCTATCTTGCGTATGTCGTCTATGCACTTGTTTATCTCCACTATCGCCGGCGCCGCGATAATCGCAGCAATGTCATACTGGCCGGTTATTTCATAGACCACTTCGACGCCGCCAAGCTTCATCAGCCTGTTGGAAACTGCCGACGTGTCAGCAGTCGATGCCACAGAGATAAGCGTTATAGCGCTTGTCTTGTCGCTTGCCCCAAGCTCGATTGTAAAGCGCTTGATCGTTCCGCTGTCTACAAGGTTCTTTACCCTGCGCCTGACCGCGGATTCTGAAAGCCCTATCTCGTTAGCAATTT
>JBDZWB010000252.1:0-2300 GCA_040255975.1 Nitrosopumilales archaeon | reverse complement strand
AGAGCGGGCAAGCCGCAGGATAGCTGAATATGCTTTCAAGACTGCGATGCTTCGTAACGATAAGCGCAGGGTTGTGGCGGTGCACAAGGCAAACGTGCTCCGCAAGGGCGATGGGCTCTTTGCAGCGACCTGCAAGGATGTTGCGAAAAAATACCCAAAGATTCAGTATAGCGAGATCTATGTAGACGCGTGCTCCATGAATTTGATCCGCAACCCCGAAGAGTTTGACGTTATCGTCACTACAAACCTGTTTGGCGACATTTTGTCTGACGAGGCAGCGCAGGTTGTAGGCGGCCTAGGCATGGGGCCGGCGGCCAACATCGGAGACCAGTTTGCGCTCTTTGAACCGGTGCATGGTGCGGCGTTTGACATCGCCGGCAAGAACGCTGCGAACCCGTCGTCCATACTGCTGTCTGCAAAGATGATGTTAGAGTGGCTCGGTGACAGGTACGGCGACAAGAACGCCATGATGGAAGGAAAGCGCATCGAAGATGCTATTGTCAATGCATTGAAAAACGGCAACAAGACAAAGGACATTGGCGGCAGACTCTCAACTACGGAATTTACAGAGCTTGTAGCAAAAGCGATGTACTAAATCTAGGTTGAGCCTCTTGGTGCCTTCCTTTGCCACGCTATGAACATGAACACGAAGGGTATGGTCATTGCGGCCGTAGCAATGAGCACAGGTTGGAATGCTGTCGGGTCAATGTCGAGGCCAGCTAACTGCATGAACGGTATCGGAAAGACGGTGAAGAGCCAGAAAGCGATTATTATCGCAAACAGGTAGTAGTTGCGCTTTACAAGCTGGGCAAAGCTTAGACGGTTGATCTTCCTCTTATCGCAGGTCAGGCACTTTGTAGTCGAGCCCGAAACTTCTACCGGCACAACGCAAGACGTACAGACCTTGCTTTCGCAGTAGTAACACTTGCGCTCGGCAAAACGGGATCCACAGATCATGCAACGCTGTCCTGTCTGCAAGTCGCGTATCATGGGCGAGCCAAGAATATTACTCTATCCCGAATGAAAAAATTTAAATTTGCTTACTTTGACAGTTGGTGAGGGTTCAAAAAATTCCAACACTGCAACAGACTTACACTGGCTACAAGGCCAAGCTCATTCTAGAAGACGGCAGTGTTTTTGACGGCGTCGGTTTCGGCTACCCTTCAGAGATCGGCGGCGAAGTAGTGTTCAACACGGGGATGGTCGGCTATACAGAAACGCTGACAGACCCATCGTACCGCGGCCAGATCCTCTGCATGACCTACCCGCTGGTTGGTAACTATGGCGTCCCGAGCTTTGACGTCAAGGACGAATATGGCCTGCCAAAGTTCTTTGAATCTGACAAGATACAGATCAAGGCGCTGCTCATTCACGATTTGTCCGATATTGCAAGTCACTGGAGCTGTGCAAAGACGCTCGACCAGTGGCTCTATGAAGAGAAGGTGCCGGGCATCTATGGCATCGACACCAGGGCCCTGACGAAAAAGCTCCGGGTAAAAGGAGTCATGATGGGAGCGGTCGTCGTCTCAAAAGAAGAGATAACCGAATCGCAGCTGGAAAAGGCTCTTGCGGGTGCGAAATACGAGGGCCTTAACTTTATGCCGGAGGTGTCGACTGAAAAGCCGCAAGAATATGGCGACAAGAACAGTGACTGCGTCGTCGTCCTTGACACGGGCGTGAAGTACAGCATCATCAGGAACATTATGCGCACAGGCTACCGTGTCGTGCGCCTGCCGTGGGACGCGCCGCACGAGCAGGTGATGTCCTATAAACCGAAAGGTGTAGTGATAAGCAACGGGCCGGGAGATCCCAAGGTCTGCATGCCAACAATAAAGACAGCGTCTAAATTGATCAAGGATTCGACGCCGACTCTTGGAATCTGCCTAGGAAACCAAATACTAGCGCTTGCAGGCGGCGCAGACACCTACAAGCTGAAGTTTGGACACAGGGGACAGAACAAGCCTTGCATAGACCGGCGCAACAACCAGGTTTATGTCACGAGCCAGAACCACGGCTATGGAATCGATCCAAAGACCCTTGGAAAGACCGGATTCAAGGTCTGGTTTGCAAACGCCGACGACGACACGGTGGAAGGAATTGAGCACAAGAGCAAGCCAGTAATTGCTGTGCAGTTCCATCCGGAGGCGTCGCCGGGGCCGTACGACTGCATGTATGTGTTTGACCGCTTCAAAGAGGTTATCGCTAACGGAGTTAAGCCAGAACCAGTCGCAAAGGCGCGGCCGGCAAAGAGAAAGACAAAAAAGTCATTGAAAAAACCCACAAAAAAGGAAGGGGGGAAA
>JBDZWB010000055.1:0-8597 GCA_040255975.1 Nitrosopumilales archaeon | reverse complement strand
GTCCAGCGCATCGTCCCACTTGCGCCTGTTCTTGAATGCCAGTGCTGCGTAACACACTATTGACGCCAGAATGCCGATCACCATCGAAGACATTGGCGATACAAATCCTGCAGCTGGTGTAATAGCTACGAGTCCGGCAATTGCCCCTGTGGCCGCTCCTACCGTTGAAGGTCTGCCTGTGTGTCCCCAAGAGATTAGTGACCAAGTTAGTGCGGCAGTTCCTGTTGCAATAGTAGTAGCTACAAAAGCGCTTGTTGCGGCATTGTCAGCAGCACCTGCAGAACCCGCGTTGAAGCCGAACCATCCGATCCACAGTAAAGCAGCACCAAGGACTACCAAGCTGATGTTGTGCGGCTCCATTGGGATCTTGCCATATCCTAGTCTCCTTCCCAGCATCAATGCGACTACAAGTCCAGCCCAACCTGAGGTGATGTGTATGACAGTCCCACCTGCAAAGTCAAGCGAGCCCAACTCACCAGTCCAGCCAATAGCAGTGCCGGCAGTGCCAAGTGACCAAGTCCAGTGTGCAGCAAAGTCGTAGACGAATGTTGTCCAGATTATCACAAAGATCAGGAATGCGCTGAACTTCATTCTTTCGGCTACTGATGCCACGATAAGCGCAGGTGTGATAATGGCAAACATCATCTGGAATATGACCCAAGTCTGGTGCGGTATGGTTACTGTGTATACATCGGATGGTGCGTCGTGCAGTACATTGTTGAGTCCTACCCAGCTCAGATCCCCGATGAATCCATGACCGGTTGCGTCGGGGCCGAACGCAAGGCTGTATCCAAACAACGTGAACTGGATTGCGACGAGACCTGTTGTGATGAACACCATGTGCAGAGTGTTGACAGAATTTTTCCTCCTAGACAAACCCCCATAGAACATTGCAAGGCCTGCAGGAGTCATCATCAGCACTAGCGCTGCAGAAGTCAACATCCATGCATTGTCCCCAGAGTTTATTTCAGCAGGAATCAAATATCCTTCTTCGTCAAGCAGAAATTCCCCTGTTTCTTCGTCTGTTTGCCATGAGTGGTACTTTACTGCCTCGCTATCAGGCGAAGTCAGTGAATTGTACGCCTGAGCGGGCACGAATCCTATAGCTAGGATTCCAGTAAGTGCCACGACGGCCAAAAATACAGACATCTCTTTCTTGCGGCCGAATTTGCCATCCATGGTTTTGCATCATTTTACGTTTGAATAAAAGCATTTAGGTTAATTTTTGCCAATGCAGCAGTATTTTGGTCTATTATGAAACCAAGCATAATAACGCAAAATTGGAATTTTATGATAACGATCCTTATTAACCCATTTTTCAGGTTTCGACCGACTCTGAGTGACATAAATATATGCACAGATGTTGAGAGAGATACAAGTGGCCACCAACATTGATCGCCTTATTCAAGATTGGAAGAACGTCGTCGAAGACATTACGTCGTCTGACGACACCGATAGGCTGGCCGAATATGCCTTGCACCTTGCAAGACTTCTTGCCTACCCGGATCTCGACGCGTCCTCCATTTTGTCAAAGATAGACTCTATGGGTCAAGCAGTAGTGGAACTGGCGAAAAAGGGCGGTGGTTCTTCCAAGCGGCCAACTCAGATAATAGAAAAGATAAACGACTACCTGTACAACATTCAAAAGTTCAAGGCAAACACCGACGATTATTACAATCCGCTGAACAGCTATCTGAATGTTGTAATTGAGCGCAAAACAGGGATACCAATTACGCTTTCGATATTATACCTCCGCATTGCTCGCGCGATGAATTTCAAGATGTATCCAGTAAACTTTCCGGGTCATTTTCTGCTCAAGCACGTACTTGAAGACAATAGTGGCGAAATAATCGTGGATCCTTTCAACAGCGGGAGAATAATGGATGATTATTCGCTCAAGGCGTTGCTAGATCAAACATATCCGCGGCAAAACATCCCTCTGACTCATGCTCTGGTTGAAAAGACAACTCCGGCGAATGTGATAATAAGGATGCTCAACAACCTGAAGGGAAGCTACTACGAGGCACAGGACATAGACAGGTATCATTTGGCAAACGAAATGATCCTTGCCATTGATCAATACAATCCCGATGCTGTAAGAGACAAAGGGATAATGTATTTGAAAAACGGCAATGCACAGGAAGCGCTCAAAGTGCTAAACTCCTACTTGGAGATTAATCCAGAAGCAGCAGATGCAGACGAGATCCTTGACATAATTCGCCAGATAAGGTCGGGCATGAAATGACTTGGCAGCTGCTGCTAGGTACCTTTATGTCGGAATGATCATTATTGCCGTTAGTGGATCCATAGCGATCTACCTTTATTTTGAAGGGATAAGATGTCTTACAGTTCTTTCCCAGCTCGACCTGACTGTTATTCCACCAAATCAGATTGGAGAATTAGAAGCATCATGTGCGATTACTACCAATTCATATGTCTATTCAATCTATGGACTCATTACGGGTATAATATTGGTTGTAGTAGGGTTTATGAAAAAGAGAAGAGGTAATTCTTCTTAAGATATAACGGGGATGATCCAGGGTGGCGGCTCAAAAACATGACGACTCGCTTGAAAAGATTGCAACCGAAGTAAGAGGATGCCCACTGTGCAAATTGTCTAGGACAAGAAAGAATGCAGTTCCTGGCGAGGGTCAGCTTGCGGCCAAGATAATGTTCGTAGGCGAGGCACCTGGGAGGAGCGAAGATGACAAGGGAAGGCCGTTTGTGGGTGCTGCAGGCAAGATACTGGATGATCTACTGCAAAAGGCAGGCATAGAGAGATCGCAGGTGTTTATTACAAACGTGGTCAAATGCAGGCCACCTAACAACAGAGTACCAGAGGATGACGAAGCTGCCGCTTGCAGGCCATACTTGGACAGGCAAATTGCGCTAATCAGGCCAAAGGTGATCTGCATACTCGGCAGAACAGCATATGCTTCGCTGCTTGGGGGAAGCTCGATAACTGCAAACAGGGGCAAGATCGTGGAAAAGGCAGGCCAGAAATATTTTTTGACATTTCACCCCGCTGCAGCGATCTACAACAAGAGCCTTCTTTCCTCGCTAGAAGCAGATCTAAAAAAGCTGTCCAGAGAAATCAAGAATGAAGGCAAAAGCTCAATGGAGGACTATTTGTGAGCTGTCCCACCAGCACATTCTATCTTAGGCCAACCGAGACTGTAGCAAGGGATCTTATTGGCATGACTCTGGTGCGTGTAATAAAAAAGAACGGCAGGGCAGCCAGGCTTGCAGGCACAATAGTCGAGACAGAAGCCTACGGCTTTGACGATGACCTCGCAAGCCACGCATGCATGGGTCCGACTCAAAGAAATATGATAATGTTTGGCGAGGTAGGAAGGGCGTATGTCTATTTCACGTACGGCAACCACTTTTGCGTGAACGTTTCTGCAAGATCGAGCAAAATTAAAGCAGGTGCCGTCCTCATTCGTGGGATTGAGCCCATACAGGGCATCGATTTGATGAGGCAATTCAGACCCGTTGACGATGTCCTATCTCTCACATCAGGCCCGGGAAAGCTTACTCAGGCCCTCAAGATCACATCTGCACTCAATGGGGTCAACATGACAGATTCAACATCAGAACTTTACATCGAATATGGAAAAAAACCAGGTCACATCCTTGCGACTCCCAGGATAGGGATCACCCGAGCGACCACCAAAGAATGGCGCTTTGTGGATCCTTCAAGCCCCTACATATCAAGGAAAATCCAGATCAAGTCATTATGACCAGACAGTAAGCTGGAGCTCTATAACCTGCTTTTATCATAATACAGAATCAATGGTTGATGCAAAATCAGGAAATATACCATGTTACGATGGATGACGACAAGACAGGCGTAAAGTCAGAAGTGCTTGTCGGCATGTATTCGGCCATTGACGCTATGGCGAGACAGCTCGCTCCGCAGGATGTCAAAAGAGAACTGATGATTTCGCAGGACGGCAGAATAAAGACAAGATTCCACATTCAGGTTTCAAGCAGAATGGCGCCACACTTGATCTCTGCCATACAACAGCAAGCGAACACGCAGGAAGGAATTGGGCTAAAGTCGTACTTTTACAAGCTGCAGGAACTAGTAATGGCTCAGATGTTTGCGGGCGTAAAAGACGTGATAGGCTAGAGCTGCCCCTCTATCGAAGCCTCATATTCTTTTTCTATCGCCCTGAGCAGCTTACGGGCAGTGATCTTGCCTTTTGATTTCATCAGAGCAGCGATCGAAGCGCCGCCTGCACCTACCCCTTCTTTGACAAAGCCTTTCGCAAATGCCCGTAGACCGGGCTTGCTTGATTCACCCAGATGCAGGTCGCAGGAAAGAATAGGAACACGATGAGCAGCCTGGACAAGGCCAGCAAGATCTGCAGAAGGATCTTTTGCCACATAGGAGGTAGTGCCGATGCAGAGCCGGTCAACAGGTTTGCCGAGGCCCCACAATATCGCCACCACCGCAGACATTTGCGTCCCACCTGCAAGCATGACCTTCCCACCTGCATCCATCACACCGCTGGCTATGCCGGAAACCGAAGGCATCATTGGATCGCCAAAAGCTGCGATTGCTGCAAACGGCGAATGAACAATACCTGCCCTCTTTATGGCGGATGCAACTACCCTATTCTTTAGATCGTGTGGATTTTCCGGCATGCTACTGCTCACTTTGAATTTTGCATCTACACCAAGCGCGCTCAGCACGGCCAGTGCGGTAGTCGTGCCTCCGGGAATGCTCTCGCCGATGACAACAAGGTCCGACATCTTGGCCACCTGCCTGCCAAGAATCACACCATAATCAAAGGCTTTTCTTGCATTTGATTCATCCATTGCGTTTTCATTTACGATGTTTCTTCCAGGCTCGATTCCAAATGACACATACGGGATAGATGGCTTGACCTTCGCACCAGCATCAACAACCAAGATGGGGATTTCAGCCGCCTGAAGTGCAGTTCTTGTAATCAACGCAGGTGTAGGCTTGCCATCAGGTGTGGCAGGCACGACTTTGATGCATTTGCATAGGCCGTAGTACAGGAACTCAGCGTCTGCCGGCGGCGTGTATTTTACAAGTTCAGGATTTGCGCCTGCCACCGTTAGCCCGGGGATTTCACTGGTAGCCGTGTATGAGATGACGCACACAAAAACAGGGTTTTTAGTTGCAAAAGTCCTAAGGGCAGACTTGTCAGACGCCGAAATGTCCTGCAGGGTTAGTCACCAGGCGACATGAATTCCAGAAACTCTTGTTTTGATCGTGGCTGAAGAACATGATTTGTTTTCTTTTCTCGCCCTATCGTTGATGTTGGGCTGGAGCCATAGTTGTGACCCGGATACACAACTAGTTTGTCATCCAGCTGTGCCAGCTTTTCAAAAAGGCTGTGATACATTTCCTCAGGATCGCTCCCCGGCAAGTCAGTCCTGCCGCAGTTTCCTACAAAGAGCGTATCGCCGGTAAAAACTAATTGGTCGTCTAGTATTAAGCAAATGCTATCCTTGGAGTGACCGGGAGTGTGCATAACGCGCAGCATAATGCCGCTGATTTCGATCACATCCCCATCAGAAACTGCAACATGTTTTTCCAGCTGTGAATTTTTATGCTGCACTATCTTGGCACCAGTCACAGTAGCCACTTGTTCGTTGCCGAGCACGTGATCAAAGTGGCTATGGGTGTTTATTACATACTTTGTCCGCCAACCGTTCTTTTTCAGAGCATGAAACACGTCGTCCAGATCCCAAGATGGGTCAATCACCGCAGCTTCGCCACTCTCTTCGTCTGCTATGATATACGTAAAGTTGGCCATCTGACCAACAGGTAATTGCAAAATTGTCGGCTTCATACTATGCCAGACTCTGCCTCCGGCGGTATTCCTATCCATTCGACGTGCACGGGTCCAGTGTATTTTTTCCCCTTTGCGAGGCCGACCTTAAGACGATGGAAGGTGACTGTGGCATCTGCTTTGACGCATTTGTCGTGGATTTTTCCGGTATTTGGATCAAAGCCAGAAGGGATGTCCACTGCAACCACAAACGCCTTGACTTTGTTTATCATGTCTATTGCTGACGCATAAGGTTCGCGGATTTCACCCTTGATGCCAGTGCCAAATATCGCATCTAGGATAATGTGAGCTTTGGCTATCCTAAGTTTTACTTCGTCTGTCATTTCTTTGCCGAATATTATCTCGATCGAGTCCATCTTTTCTATTATGCCCCAGTTGAGCCTGGCCTCCTCGCTCTTCAGGTCTGATGGATTGCCAAGGAGGATGACTGTTACTTTCGCTCCATATCCAGCAAGATGGCGCGATGCAACAAAACCATCTCCGCCATTGTTGCCGGTACCGCAGACCGCCACCACCCTCTTGTTCTTCAAATTCTTGAACTTGTATACAACAAAGTCTGCCAAGCCGTGTCCTGCATTTTCCATCATCAGGAAGCGGCGCATCCCCAAGACAGAATGACCGTTCTCTTCAATGCGATACATCTGGTCAGAAGTGATCGGCTTTGACAACGTATGACGGTCCAGCTAGCCAACATAAAAACTATGTATGAAAAAGGAAGTCAAGTCTCTGGCGAGACCATTTCTCCGATTTCATTATAAGTCCTCATGAAGCGGAGACCCTTTTCAGTAGTCTTGTACTTCAGTTCGCCCTCCTCGTACTCCAAGAGGCCGTTTTCTAGCAGTATCGAAAGATACTCCTTCAGCTGGGCGTACGACAGGTATGCCTTGTACATGATCTTGGTCTTTGTCGCGCCGCCGTTAGCAGCTTCAAGTATAGTTGCCACAATGTCGGTCCTGCTGCGATACTTCATTATCAACATACATAACATGAGCAAATAAAAATAACATGACGAGATGTTATAGAATAATCCTCTACTCAGTCTGTCTTGACAGATATTCCTTCAAGTCGCTGCTTATTTCCGCCACGTCACCGAGCGTCAGCTGTTCCTGCTCTTTCCGGGTCCAGACAATGCACCCTTCTGCATCTACGATAATCGCGCCAGACCTTTCGAGAAATCGGACAATCACATTTACTTGGAGAGGCGTCAGTGTTGGCACCATCTTGCGAAGGTCTTTGAGCTTTGGGTAGCCCTCAAAGTCCTTTATTGCCTGCAAAAGAAAGTTGATTTCATCTTCTGAAACTTCGTTTGCAGCCCTCGTCCTGCGCGGATTTTTCTTGGCTTTAATACGAAATTGATTCTGTCCTTGTCCTAAAACTTTTTCTATGAAGGGAATGAAAGCGTCGACTTTTCAAGCTGTAGGATTGGCACATAGAGCGACTGCGCGTCGGTGCCAATGCCATCAATGAATGCATACTCACCAGAGAGCCTCTTTAATTGGATGAACTTTTTGCCCGGCTTTTCGTTCTGGATGACATAGTGGACTGTCACTCCTCCAACAGTCCCTGTCTGGATAAAGAGGACGTGTTTGTTATTGTGGTTTATGTGGTAAAGCATTGGGACGACTCCAAGCATTGACTGTGCGGAATAGATTATGACCTTGAGCATGTCTTCGAGGTTTTGGTACTTTAGATAAACGATTTCGTTCTCTGGCATGTTTCTGTTATGTACGCCATGTCATATCTTCTTTTTGGATTCTTCGATGCGCTTAATTGCGGCATTGACGTATTCCTGCTTTGTTTCATATCCTACAAAATGCCTGCCAGTACTGATTGCTGCTATACAGGTTGAACCTACGCCACAAAATGGGTCGAGCACAAAGTCGTCTTTGAATGTGTATAGTTGGATGCAGCGGTATGGAAGTTCTGTGGGGAATGGTGCTGGGTGTCCAACCCGCGTTGCAGATTCGGCCGGAAACTCCCATATGCTTTTTGTATACAGCAAGAACTCCTCTTTGCTTATCGTGTTTTTCCCTGCAGGACGCGAAAAAGAACCTTTTGAGAATATCAGAATGTATTCGTGCGTATCACGCAGTGTCGGGTTTGATGCAGATTGCCAGCTGCCCCAAGCGGTAGATGAACCGGCACTAGAGCCCTTGTTCCAGATAACCTCGCCCCTCATCTGAAAGCCGACTTCAAGCATGTCTGCAATCACATAGCTGTGAAGAGGTATGTACGGCTTTCTTCCAAGGTTTGCAACGTTGATGCAAGCGCGCCCACCGTCTACCAGAACGCGGAACACTTCAGAGAATACTGTCTTGAGCAGCTGCCTGTATTCTGCAAGCGTAAGATCTTGGTCGTAGGTCTTGCCTACATTGTAGGGGGGTGACGTCACTGCAAGATGGATGCATGCGTCAGGGAGCTCTTTCATCTTTTCGCTACTTTTACACAGAACCTTGTCAACATATTCTGCAGGTACGGCATTTTCACTCCCTCCCGCATTAACATGCTCGTTATTTTCATACAGCCGGCGTCTGTAAAATTTTGAAGAATCATGGCCTTCACGCTTCGATACTCCAAAGTCACGGGTCTCTGTTTTTCTCCTGCCGGCCACGATTTCGCAATCAGGCGCAAGAATAATAATTTTTAGTTTGCTATGGCCACTCGGACTTTACTCACCAAGGTTTTGATATCTACAGGCTTGTTGAGAAACTCGTTAGGCTTGATTGATAATGACGAAAGCTCCAGGCCATCCGCCTTAGAAGCAGA
>JBDZWB010000054.1:0-8598 GCA_040255975.1 Nitrosopumilales archaeon | reverse complement strand
GCCACGGGCGGCACGTTTGATGAAATACACATAGGCCACGTCGCCCTGTTATCAAAGGCGTTTCAGACAGGCGAAAAAGTGATAATCGGGGTTTCAAGCGACGAGTTTGCAGCAAAGAGAGGCAAGAGGCTCAACCACGACTACGACCAGCGCGTTGAAAACCTAAGAAAAATGATAAAAAAAGAATTTGGCGACGCGGTGTACTATGAAGTCGCCAAGCTCGATGGCGACTTTGGGCCGGCAGTGACCACTGGCGACGTTGGAGCTCTGGTGACGAGCAGCGAGACTCAGGTCAAGGGCAAACTACTCAACGAGATGCGCGCCAAGAACGGCTTAAAACCTGTAAAAGTGATTGCAGTCGATCTGGTCAAGGCGGAGGATGGCTCGCCCATTTCCTCTACGCGCATCAGGGCCGGCGAGATTGACAGCAAGGGCATGTTGTTAAAACGCAGGTAAACAATCTTTGATTATCTGGATTTTATTCAGATTTGTCTGCAACTAGGCGTGTATCCGGAAACACCAATTGATTATGCTTCAGGCAAAATAATATCAGGTGTCAAGAATCTGCGCGAAGGTCTCGACCCAGACATACTGGCATACTGGTACAAACGGATAGAGGATCAGTCCAGAGAAGTGGTGCCGCCGCACCTCAAGGACAAGATCCACTTTGAGCAGGACAGGATATTGTGGATGAAGTTCAAGATGGACGTCTCAAAAAGGGCAGTGCCGTACGTCATGCAGGTAATAGAGGAGTACATCCCCATGATGCCATACTCGACTGGCCTGTATTTCAGAAAGGTCCAAGAAATATTGACAGACGAGATGAACAAAGAACTTCGCTAGGCAACTGTTATCTCTGCAGTAGACCCTGAAAAGTCGCTTGATAAGATCTTTGTCTTGCCTTTCACTACGTCAAGCAGGAGCGACCTGAGCCGATCGACGTTCTCCTTATCTTTTAGCAAGACTGCATGCGACGATTTGTCCTTTAGTTTTATCACGATCTCGTTGCCGATAACTGCCGCAATACCATCAACGTATACTGTTTCATCCTTTTGCACGGACACAAGACCAGCCAGCTTTTCCGCTTCGTAGCGGTCTTCGCACTCGAATTTCGCGGACTTCATTTCGAAAATGGCTTTTCGTCGTACATGAACCTGTCAACTACATCCCTTGCTTTTTCCCGGCGCTTCTTGAATTCCACGACAAAAGGCTTGGCTCCCTTTGCAAGGTCGGCCTTGCATTCGCCGCACAAGAGGTTGCCGCTCTTGCATTTCAGCATGCGCTCGTCTGACTGCTTTTCGGTATCGAAAAAGTAGCGTAAGTACCAAAAGACAGGGCAGCCAAGGGCGTTGGCACCAAGTTGCCTCTGCAGCGCTACCGTTGGCTGGCCGCCTGTGAACGCAGTGGACACTTTTTTGTCCACCACCTCAGGTTCGTCCGTCGTAAAGATTGCAGTCTCTGGCTTGGATGACGACATTTTGCCCAGCATGCCTAAGCCCGGCAAGAACTTGCTATGTATCTGGGCAGGCTTGTAGTAGCCCATCCTGTCTGCGACATCCCTTGTCATCCTCCAGTACGGATCCTGATCTATTGCTGCAGGTATCAATACAGGTGTCGCCTTGCCTTCAATTACAGAAGGCAGAAAGCATGGCGCCGCCTGTATCGGCGGAAAGCCGATCATGCCAATGTTGGTTGAATTTGAAAATCCAAAGACCGCCCTTGCCGTTGAAAACGTTATCCTCTTTGCAACTTCAGTCGCAATCGGGTAAAGGTGTTGGATATGCTTTGTATCGACAATGATCTTGGTCTTTTTCGGGTTAAAGCCTATTGCAATGATATCGAGTATGTTTTCATAGGTATAGCGCTCGATCTCCTCCCTTGTCCTGTCTTGACCGTAGAGGAACTTTTCATCGTCGGTCAGCTGGAACAGCAGTTTGGCGTCAAACTTGTCCTGCAGGTATTTTGTGAACATCCACGGCATAAGGTGCCCCATGTGGACCATGCCAGACGGTCCCCTGCCAGTGTAGAGGTAAAAATTCTCGCCCTTGCTCTTTTTGTCAAGGACCCAGTCAAAGTCGCGGTGGGAGAAAAAGTAGCCCAGCTTGAGCATCGGGTGGACCTCTCCAGTCAGGCCCTTGACCTTTTGCAAGAGCTCAGGGGTTATTGGCTGAGTGCCAAACTTTTCGATCAGCTTGCCATAGTCGACTTCACCCTCGACTTCCCAGGGCGTGACCTTAAAGTCATCATCGCCAGCGCTAGCCCGATCGTCTGGATCCATGAGCGCAGCAACTTGACGTTAAACGTTTAAAAAGTCTTCCACTGTCAGAACTTTGACTAATGAGTAGTAGCGCGCCGGCACTGCACCCGATCGAAAGATCGATACTCAAAGCGCTTGCCGGCGGGGATTCAAGAGCCGAGCAGCTTGCAGCTGCCACGGGCCTCTCAATCGATCAGGTGAGACGCGGCATAGAATGGCTCAAGTTCAAGAACCTGATTTCAATAAGCGAGTCGTCCCGCTCTATCGCTCATCTTGCCTCAGAAGGCAAGGCGGCCGCTGTTAGCGGACTGCCAGAGCGAAGACTTGCAAACGCGGTAAAGGAGGGCAAGAGCACAATAGGCGAAGCGCTTGCTAGCGGAGCCATAAAAAATGATGAAGTAAATGCGGCTATTGCGGGCGCAAAGCGCAACCAGTGGATCCAGATGGCCGAAGGCAAGATGATTGCAACGCCGGACGCAGAAAAAAAATCTGAAGAAGAGCTTTTGCTTGCAAAACTGCAGAATCCTATCGACATTTCTCAGCTGGATCAGGAAGAAAAGAAGACCCTTGACCAGATGAAAAAGAGACCCAGCTACATAGAAATCAGGGAAGAAAAAGAGTCGACCATTACTCTGACAAAGGCCGGCAGGGTGCTGCTTCCCTCGCTGGATGAAGCACAGGCAGAGCGCCGCCTGACTACAGAGATGATCACATCTGGCAGGTGGAGGCAGGCAAAGTTTTCTGCGCTTGATGTCGAGGCGCCTGCTCCGGCAGTCTATCCCGGAAGGCGCCACCCTCTTGTCGATATTATCGAGGAGGTAAAGGAGATTTTTGTCGGCCTAGGCTTTTCAGAAATAGACGGCCCAATGGTTCAGTCAGGGTTCTGGAACTTTGACGCGCTGTTTACCCCTCAGGACCACCCCGCAAGGGAGATGCAGGACACGTTCTACCTTTCAGGTCAGAGGCAGCCGATACCCGCAAGCAAAGCGCAGGTCGCAAAGATTGCAGAGGTTCACAAAAAGGGATGGGGTAGCAGGTGGGATTCCAAGGAAGCAGAGCGTGTCGTCCTGCGGACACACACCACTCCGGTTACGCTACAGCACTTGGCAGATGTAAAGCCCGAAGTAGGGCGCTACTTTTCAGTTGGCAGGGTTTTCAGGAATGAAAAAGTCTCGTACAAGCACCTTGTCGAGTTTCATCAGGTAGAAGGAGTGGCCACTGCTCCCAAGGCGTCGCTTCGCGATCTGATGGGTCTGCAAAAGGAATTCTATGCCAAGATGGGGATAAAGAGGGTAAAGTTCTGGCCCACATTCTTTCCATACACCGAGCCGTCGCTTCAGAGCATGGTCTACAACGAAAAACTGGAAAAGTGGGTCGAGCTCTTTGGCATGGGCATCTTTAGGCCAGAGGTCACCCAGCCGCTTGGCATCAAAAACCCGGTGCTTGCATGGGGCGGCGGCCTTGAGAGGATTGCGATGCTGCGTTTCGGCTTGAACGATGTCCGCGACCTTTACGGCAACAAACTTGCATGGCTCAGGAGCGTGCCAAGATGCCAGTTGTAAACATGACAGTGGACCGGCTGAAAAAGTTCGTCCCCGGCGTAAAGGTGGACAAGGCGCTTGACATTCTTCCGTTCATTGCGCTTGACATTGAAGGCATTGACGGTAACGTGATCAGGGTCGAGTACAACCCGAACAGGCCGGACTTTTCCTCTGACTATGGCATTGCAAGGGCGCTCCGCGGCCTGTTAGAGGTCGAGACTGGCATCCCGAAATTCAGGATAGCAGGAAAAAGCGGTCTGGCGGTAAAGGTCGATCCGTCCGTGAAAAATGCAAGGCCATACATCGTGGCGCTTGCAGCGAAGAACGGCTCACTTGATGACGAAACAATCAAGCAGCTGATTGCGATGCAAGAAGACCTCCACAACGGCGTCGGCAGGAGGCGCAAAAAGGCATCGATCGGCATCCACAACCTTGACGCCATCAAATTCCCGGTGGCATACAAGACTGTCGATAGAGAATATGCTTTTGAGCCGCTTGGCGAAACATCAAGCCGGACTATTGACCAGATCCTGAAAGAATCTGACACTGGAAAGCAGTATGGCCACATTCTCTCAGGATTTGACAGGTATCCAGTCATTGTCGACAGCGCTGGCACGGTCCTTTCGTTTCCGCCAATAATCAACGGTAACGCCACAAAGGTAGACGAAAAATGCCGAAACCTCTTTGTTGAAGTCACTGCGACTGACCAAAAGGCCGCAGAAGACACGCTTGCAATAATCGCAGTCACCCTCTACGATGCAGGCTTTGAAATAAGAACGGTTGCCATAGACTCGGGCAAAAAAGTTGACACGCCGCAGATGAAGCCAAGGACTATTGCCGCAGACATTGACTATATCAACAACACCCTTGGCTTGACACTTGACGCAAAACAGGTGATCAAGTGCCTGAAAAAGAGCAGGCTTGACGCAAAGGCGACGGGCAAAAAGAAGATCGTCTGCACTATTCCGCGTTACAGGACAGACATCAGCCATGCAATAGACATCGCTGAAGAAGCAGCGATAGGCTATGGAATATTCAACATGGAACCTGTCTTCCCGGCGTCACCGACTGCGGGTCAGAAAAATTCACTTTCCACATACTTTGGAGCGATAAGGGAGTCGTTGACAGGTCTTGGAATGCTCGAATCACTCAACTTTTCACTGACGAGCAGGGAAGTGCAATACGACGCATTTGGCATCTCGGGAAAGGAGAACATGCTGTCGGTTGACGGATCTAAAAGCATCGAACATGAAATCCTCCGCGATTCTCTTGTCCCCTCACTCCTCCAATCGCTCTCCCGCAACGTACACGAAGAATATCCACAAAAGTTGTTCGAGATAGGCAAGACGTTTCACAAAAACGACATAATAACAGAGAGTTGGAAGGTAGGCGCAGTAATAGCTCATGCCGATGCAGGCTATACCGAGATAAGATCGACAATGCAGGCGCTAATAAAATCCTGCTTTGGAAAAGAGGTCATGACAAGGGCGGCGTCAAACCCAATGTTCTTCAATGGCAGGTGTGCAGACATTTTAATTGACGACACGGTAGTGGGCACGATAGGCGAAGTCGCACCCCTTGCGCTAGAGAATTTCAAGCTCAGGGTGCCTGTGGCAGCATTTGAGATTGGCCTGTCTGGCATCATAAAAGACAAATAGCATAGCGACATAGTTAACGTAACCCCGTTATAGAGCACGCAGAGGACACAGCTTGTGGCTAACCCGTGATAGCGTGTGAGTCAGAGGCGGGGCACATATCATTTTTATAGCCAATGACACGCAAACGCTAATAACAATGTCGCAGCAAGACGGCGAAAAACAGGTAGAGAAGAAACCTAAGGCAATTGCATTGCTGTCAGGCGGTCTTGACAGCAGCCTAGCAGTAAGAATGATGTTAGAGCAAGGAGTAGATGTTGAAGCCGTTGCGATAAAGACCCCGTTCTGCGACTTTGACTGTGGCAAGGGCTGTGGCCACCGTGTAAAAGAAGTGGCTGACGAACTTGGCATCAAGCTAAAGACGGTTTATTTTGGTGAGGAATACCTCCGCATGCTAAAGAACCCAAAGCACGGCTATGGTTCGGGCATGAACCCTTGCATAGACTGTAGGGGCATGATGTACAACGCCGCAAAAGAGCAGATGGAAAAAACCGGCGCCGATTTTGTGATTACAGGCGAAGTGCTTTTCCAGCGGCCGATGAGCCAGAACAATCGCGCCCTGCACATCATTGAAAGCGAGGCAGGCATGGAAGGCAAGGTGCTACGTCCTCTCTCTGCAAAACACTTGCCGCCTACAGACGCAGAAAAATCCGGACTAATAAAACGCGAAAACATGGGCGATATCAAGGGCAGATCTAGGAAAGGGCAGCTTGCAATGGCAAAGCACTTTGGGGTGGCCGATCCTCCAAATGCCGCCGGCGGATGCTTACTGACTGACCCGGCCTTTTCCAAGAGAGTAGAGGACATCATGGATCACTCTGGCGACATTCCATCGATCAACGACATCGAGCTATTGAAGGTTGGAAGGCACTTTAGGCTCACCCCGGATGCCAAACTGGTGGTAGGTAGGAACAAGGATGAAAACGAAGTGATAAAAGCGCTAGTAGTCGAAGGCGACGCGGTCATTGAAGCCAAGGACCATGTCGGCCCAACCTGCATATTGCGTGGGAAATATGACGACGCACTAGTGGCAAGGGCTGCAGCCATTGCTCTGCGGTACTCGGACGCTCCCAAGGACGCAGAATCGAAGGCTAGGATAATCATCAATGACAGTGAAACAGAAGTCGCAACAGTGCCAGCTGATAGCACTGCAACAGATTCTATGCGGATATAGTCTCCGATAACGGGAACGGAATCTCGCATTTATTATCATCCAGCTAAAATCAACTATTCAGTGAATGAGATTTGACCAGCACAACTATTGACCACGCATGACAATCTCAGATGCAATCTAGCCAGATGCAGACACAAAAAACACCAGTTTACCTGAAGGCACTTACGCTGCGCGATATCAGCGACATTACTGCCATCAAAGAGGACATTAAAAAGCACATGATACTGATCCTCAGGGTAACGCCGCTGGCACAAAAGGACGTAGAGGAACTACGCAAGGTTGTCGAAGACCTATATTCATATGCTCAATCCGTAGGCGGCGACATTGCAAGGCTGGGAGAAGAGCGCATAGTCATCACGCCACCGGGTGTCAAGATCTGGCGCGGCGCGTACGATCTAAAGTAGTTTTACAGCTTCCTGAACTAACGGATGCTGTGTCTGTATGCGGAATTGCTTGTTTATCATGCTTGCAAGGTTCTGCGCCTTTGCGCGCTCGCCATGGTTTACAAGAACGCGCCTGAGTTTTGGTCTGAGCCGGCTGACATATGCCATAAGCTGGTTGTAATCGCTATGACTGCCAAAGCCATCTATTCTTTCTACTTGGCACTGGAGGTTTATCGTCTCTCCCTTGATAACGACCTGCCTAGCACCATCCTGAATAGCCCTTCCAGGCGTGTCTATAGCCTGATAGGATGTTAGGATTAGCCGGCTGCGCGGATCGGCTGATATCTGTTTCAGGTAATTCACCGAAGGCCCTCCTAGAAGCATTGAAGAAGGAGCCAGTATCACCGATGGCTCATTGCTTTTGAGTGTTTCAGAATCTGCCACTGAAAACTGCGATCCAAACGGGCTAGATTCTGATTCAAGAACGCGCTGGCGCATTTCTTTTGAAAGGAATTCAGTGTATGCCTCATAGACTGATGTTGCTTCTGAAATTGACTTTTCTATTAGCACCTTTGCCTGCACACCTTTCATAAACTGGTCGAGCACGAGAACAAGCTCCTGTGAGATACCCACTGCAGGCACGGGCAACAGCACGTGGCCGCCTGCCGAGATCGTCTTGCTTACTGCACTGGCAAGGCGCGCCTCAGCTTCTTCCCTTGGGCACATGATATCCTCCTTGCCACCAAAAGTGCTTTCAATTATCATTGTTTCGACACGTGGAAAGTTCCACGAAGCGTTTTCAAGAGAAATAGTCCTGCCAAACTTGATGTCACCGGTATAGACAAGGTTGTGGTCGCCGTTTCCGATGTGCAGGTGTATCGATGTAGAACCAAGTATGTGACCCGAGTTTGAAAGCACCAACTTGATGTCCGGCGAAATGTCCGTCACGATGCCATGAGTCAGGGTTATCGTGTGAGCTGCAGCGCTTTCTATGTCTTTTTCAGAGTAAAGCGCCTCTTCGCCAGAGCGCCTGACATAGTCCCTCTGTAGCATGCCCATCAACAGAAGCGTAGGCTCTGTGCTATACACAGGGCCGCGGTAACCATACTTGAACAGTGCGGGCAGAAAGCCAGTGTGATCTAGGTGTGCGTGGCTTAGGATCACGGCATCGATGTCTTCCATGGCAAGGCCCGCCACGTCAAAGCGCGGCATTGCGGTAAGCGAATCCTTTGCCGAGGGGTTCAATCCGCAGTCAAGCAGCACCTTGCTCTCCGATGTCGATAAGAGCATGCATGATCTGCCGACCTCTGCAAACCCGCCCAAGGTCATGAGACTGGCTTCTGCCTGGCTGCTCAGCTTATCGCGGAATATCTTGTCACCGACTTCCTTGTAGAATCTTGTGCGCTCTGGCACTGTTTCTGCCAGAACCTTGTACAGTGCAGTGATTGGTGCCATGTCGTGTGGAGCCTTTCTGACCCGCACCTTCCAGCCCGTCTTTTCTGCAAGCTCGATGTTATCAAAATCCTCTCCGACCTGCGCCAGCATCCAAGGCTTTTTTGCGAAAAGCACCGCCTCGCCCAGCACTGCG
>JBDZWB010000053.1:0-8668 GCA_040255975.1 Nitrosopumilales archaeon | reverse complement strand
AGGGATGTAAAAAAAGCTCTTGTCGGAATGCCGACCTGCAACATCGCTGGCTTCAACTCTGGCTACATTGGCGAAGGTGCCAAGACAGTGCTTCCAGCCCAAGCGATGGTCAAGATCGATTTTAGACTCGTGCCGGACATGGTGCCGGAAAAACAACTGGAGCGGCTCAAGAGGCACCTGAAATTGCATGGCTTTGGTGACATAGAGGTAAAGTTCATTCACGGCGAGGCCGCTGCTCGTACTCCTATCAAGGATCCGTTTGTCAGACAGGTGCAGCAGGCTGCAAGGGAGACGTTTGGTTCTGCGATCCTAAGCGTCTCGTCTGCAGGCACCGGACCTATGTATTCATTTGTTAAGGTGCTTAATGCACCATGCATATCCATCGGCAGCACGTACCTGTTTGCACGCATCCACTCTCCAAACGAATTTGCAAGAATTGATCTCTTGAACAAGACTACCAAATGCATCGGCAGGATAATGGAAAGATTTGCAGGCTAGGAAGAAGTCATTCTAGAAGATACATATAGATAATTTTATTATATTGTGACATCATGTCAGTTCTGTGTCTAGCTCCAAGAAGATAATGGTAATAGACGACGAGCTTGACATTTTGCATATCGTACGGCTTTACCTCGAAAAATGGGGGTTCAAAGTCGAAACCTTCAGTGACCCTACTGTTGCGCTTCAACACTTTAGGAAAAACCCTGAGGATTATTCACTCTGCTTACTTGACATCCGGATGCCTGAGATGAGTGGCATCGCGCTTGCAACAATGATGCGGAAGACAAAGCCTGACATCAAGATCTTGATAATGACTGCGTTTGAAATGGTTGCCGAAGAGCTAAAGCCTAGCCTGCCCACGATCAAGCGAGAGGACCTAATACAAAAACCATTCAAATTGGTGCAGATATGCACAGCTGTAAAAAGACAGCTGAAAATCGATTAAGCATCTAGTGGACGAGCGCGCTGTATGCTTCAGCCATTGCAACGTGCAACGCAATAGAGTCTTTGTCGCTGCTTAACCTTGCCATTTCAGTGTGGTATTGGATGTTGGCATTGATCGCTTTTTCATAGCTTTCCCTTATGTTCTTTGTACGTTCCTGTAGGCTGGTACCCTTTTGGCTGCATGTTACACTTGCAGCTATCCATTGCTCAAAACTGTTCAGAAACAGGGAATTTGCAGCAGCTGTTACTTCGATGCAAGAGCTTCCATCTTTTATGCTCGACCGCAAATCGACATTCTGTAACATGTACTGATAAATAAGCAATACGCTACTAGGACTTGTGCTGGTTCAACTCGATCCCGTCTACGCAGATAAAGTGATACGAAAGTCTTAGTGGTTTTCACTCGTCGAGATACTTCTTAAATCTTCAAAAGCAATAGTGTACCTCCATTTGTATGGCACGCCCAATGGGGGCATTAGACTGGATAATCGTAGCCGTGCTGATAATAGTTGCAGCTCTTGTAATCTATTTTCTATGGCCTTTGGTCGTAGTAGTGGCGATAATCGCAGCAGCCTATTTCATCTACAAATGGTACAGGCGCAGAAGTTAGGTTAGAGTTTAATTGATGGATCTTTTTATCCCATTAACTTTGAATGTCGATTTCTAGAGGGGCAGTAACAAATTGGCTATGACCCCATAATCGATCATGATCATCTGTGTCCGCTTTGAAAAGAAAAACAGATTTGCAGTTTTGACAGACGTAAATCCTGTCTAGTTTTTCTCCTAGCATTATAGCGGCGGGTTAATCGTGAGATAATAAGCCTCTGGCATAATTTTCTAATGTCTACCTCTAGAGTAATTTTAAGAAATTTTTGCAGTATATTCATTATGATGACTATTCACATGGCGACATAACTGGTCACGCACGCATTACAAAAGATCTATCGAACTATCAATTTTCGCATACGAAAAATGAAATCGCTTTAAACAATATTGTGCTATATGCTAGTACAGTAAAGGCAAGCCCGAAAGCCGGCGAGATCTGATACCAAGCGCCGGCGACTAGGGCCCGACTTTTTACAGAGAAGTTTACGGCTCTGCGTCCACTGCATGGCAGGATGAAAAGTGGATGGGGAGTGATTTGAACACTCGACCACCTGTGTGTGAGACAGGTATCCTAACCAGGCTAGACTACCCATCCAATAAAATTGCTCGACCGTAGCGCGTATTAATAGTATTGGAACTTGAAAATAAACAATATATACCGTAATACGATTTTCAGATTTGGAAATGCCTGAGAGAAAGATTCTCGCCTCTGTTTTGACTCTTGCATTTTTTGTCGCAATAATGATTTCCGTCTCCGCACCGCCTAGCGCATTTGCACACGGCGGAATGCAGCCGCCAGCCGCTGATTTTGGTGACAAAAAGGCAAGTCTATTTGTCAAGGTTGACCCGCCAGTCGTGACTGACACGAGCCAGCCGATATTGATCATGGCAAGGTTCTTTGACGAAAACACTAATGAGAACTTTAAGGAAGTCACATACAGGATATTCTTTGAGAAGGATGGAAAAGAAATTCCAATCCAGACAGAAGGTGGCGGCATGTACGGAGGCCAGGGACTCTTTTACGATCCACAGGGCGATCTAGAGATCAAGATAATCCCGACAGGTTCAGAAGTGGCCACAGCCAGGGGCGTTGAAGAAATCCAGTATGGTGGCATATGGAACATGGGTGCCCCAATTAACGTTGAAGGGCCAATCTTCACCGAACCGGGCCTGTACAACCTGTTTATCGAGATACACACTGTGGGCACCACAAGGACGCAAGTAGAGCCAATACTAAAGTACGACATCTGGGTGACTCCTGGCCGCGAAGAAACAATAGATGTTGCGGAAGGCCAGATGATTAAGGTGAGAAACTATTACGGCGCAGTCGACAGCTCTAGCTACGATCCTGAGACAAAGACGATAGAGTTCTCTATGCCGTTTAACTGGACGCCGGATCTGGTGAACAGGGTCGGCATGCTCCATACAGAAGTGTTTATTCCAAAATCAATGTCTGACTTTAACAAACAGTCACTCAATGCGACTGTGAACGGCATCAGCGTCCCAGTGGCAGTAGACACTTATACACCTGATAACACAATAGTGCACTTTACAATATCCAAGAACAACCTTCAGAACATCGCTAACAAGGTTGTATCAGAAAACATGACCCCTGACAGGGCGGTGTTTGCGCTAAGCCCGCCGACGACAGAGATCAAGATAGCACAGGTCGAAACTACTTCTCCAAACTACAAGGTGTCGCTCACGTGGCCAGAGCAGATGTTCCCTGAACAGCCCGTGACTTTTGGTATAAGGATGACCGATAGTTCTGGCAATCCTGTCTCTGCTGCTACCTATGAGTTAGCAGTATTGGACAAAGATGGAAATGAAGTGAGCCGATCTGGAGGTGTTACCACTCCTGAGGGTGTCTCCTCACAGGACATCGCTTTCACTTCAACCGGCTCATTCACAGTCCTAGTCGACAAGATAAACTCTAGCAACGAGTCAGTCCAGTCAAGTGTCACGGTGGTCCCAGAGTTCCCTGCAGGCATTGCCGCAATCGCCGCCGCTCTTGCAGTAGGCGCTGTGATCGCAGCCAAGAGAACATCGCTCTTCGGCAAGACGTATTAGATACGCTGCACAATCTGACGACATGGCGGCAGAGGATTATCGCAAGCTGTCGGAAGAAGAGGTGCAAGAACAGGTTGCCGGACTTGACGGCTGGAAGGTCGTGGACGGCAAGGTGAGCAAGACTTTCGAGTTTGACGATTTTGTACACGCGTTTGGCTTTATGACGAGAGTCGCAATGGAGGCCGAAAAGATGAATCATCACCCAGAATGGTTCAATGTCTACAACCGTGTCAAGATCGACCTAGTCACACACGATGTCGGAGGCATCAGCAACTATGATATCAGATTGGCAAGGACAATAGACAGGCTTGCAAGCACTTGATCACTTTACTGGAAGCCGGGCCAATCTGCTACTGTTGCAGGCAGGGCACCTGTCAGCACCTGCATGGTCGATATAGGAGGCGCACCAAAAGCACGACTCGCATAGTAGAAAGTCCCTTTGAAGACCTTGCCCTGTGGCCATGGGGAGCGCAGCTTGCAAGTTGTCCATATTAAAGCAAGGCGGCATGTTCCTAGCTAACATTCTTCCATTCTGCTTACTTAGGGAAACCAGCACATAGTATCGCATGGCTGCAGAGCAGGGTATGAGCACGGCAGACATTGTAGCCGAATCGCTGCTTGACTGGGGAGTGGAAGTGATATTCGGGCTGCCCGGCGATGGTATTAATGGTTTTATCGAGGCGCTCAGGCGCCGCAAGAACAAAATAAAATTTGTTTTAGTCAGACACGAAGAATCTGCCGCATTCATGGCCTGCGCCTATGCAAAGTACAACGGCAAGCTTGGCGCGTGCGTCGCAACATCGGGACCGGGTGCCATACATCTCCTGACTGGATTGTACGACGCTAAGGCAGATAGCACACCTGTCATTGCGATAACAGGTACGACATACTCAGACATGATGGGCTCAGACTATCAACAGGATGTCAACCTTCTCCAGCTCTTCTCCGATGTTTCGGTTTACAATAACATGATAAACAGCCCGGAGCACGCCGAGATGGCAGTCGACATTGCATGTCGCAGTGCGATTTCAAGACGAGGCGTCAGCCACCTGACCATCCCAATAGATGTGCAGGAAAAGCGGTTGAGCGGCAGATATTCGCGGCACAAGGTCGCCGGCCACACCTCTGACGCGTTTGCTTCCTGCGTCATGCCGGATCCTGCTATGGTGAGAAGGGCTGCAGAGATCCTAAATGCAGGCGAAAGGGTAGTAATGCTTGTCGGGCAAGGAGCACTTCATGCAAGTGCCGAAGTGGCTGCAGTCTCTGAGAAGCTGGGCGCGCCGATAGTCAAGGCGCTGCTTGGAAAAGCAGTGGTCCCGGACGACCACCCAAACAGCCTCGGGGGCATCGGCATGCTGGGGACAGAGCCGGCGACTGATGCGATGGAGCAGGCAGACACGATATTGATGATCGGGACATCATTTCCCTACATCGACTATCTGCCCAAGCCCGGCCAAGCAAAGGGAGTCCAGATCGATCTCATGCCGGAAAAAATCGGCCTGCGCTATCCTGTGGAAGCTGGCCTAGCCGGCGACTCGAAAGCAACATTGGCCGTGCTCTTGCCGCTGTTGAAGCAAAAGGACAATCGTAACTTTTTGCA
The DNA here is from genome assembly GCA_040255975.1 of Nitrosopumilales archaeon. Lineage (GTDB taxonomy): Archaea > Thermoproteota > Nitrososphaeria > Nitrososphaerales > Nitrososphaeraceae > Nitrososphaera. The sequence goes on along the minus strand of JBDZWB010000053.1, from coordinate 3,447 downwards.
ATCAAGGCAGCAGGCCATGAAGGGCTGGATGGATCTTCTCCGGGAGCGCAGCAGCAGGACAGACAAGCCCATCAAGCCGCAGGTGATTGCAGCGGCGGTATCAGAAGAGCTGGAAGACGATGCGATAGTTTCGGTAGACAGCGGCACTAACACGATCTGGGCCGCGCAGTATCTACAGATGCGCAGCGGCATGAAGTTTTCGCTTTCTGGCACGCTTGCAAGCATGGCCTGCGGCCTGCCATACGCAATAGCCGCCCAGATCGCATATCCTGACAGACAGTGCATTGCGTTTGTCGGCGACGGCGGCTTTTCCATGCTGATGGCCGAATTTGCAACCGCCGTGCAGTACAACCTGCCGATAAAGGTTGTAATAATCAAGAACAACACGCTGGGAATGATACGGTGGGAACAGATGGCATTCCTTGGCAACCCTGAGTATGGAGTGGAATTAACGCCGATCGACTTTGCGGAATTTGCAGAAAGCTGCGGCGGCAGGGGCTACTCCATAAACGAGCCGGCAGAAGTAAAAGCCATAATGAGTCAGGCAATGGCAGAGAAAAAGCCCACTATAATAGAGGCATACGTCGATCCGTTCGAGCCACCGATGCCTCCAAAGGTGGAAATGGATTTTGTAACCAACCTTGCCGAGTCGTTTGCAAAGGGTCAGCCGTACGCACGAAGAATAGGGCTCACGCTTTTCCGCAACCAAGTGCACGATGCCTTGAGGAAGGTCCATTCTCATGATGCGAAATCGGCGTGATCGAACCGTGAACTAGTTCAATCTACTGAAATTATTATAAGATTTGAAGTCGCGCAGGTTGCAATGATGACCCCTGGCATACAAATGTTAGAGGTAGCTATAGGCATAAAGGACTCTCTTGTTGCCGCCGGGTTCACGTCGCTTGACTCGCTATTGCGCTCAAACCCTGCAGAAATCGCAGCCATACTTGGCATCGAGCTGTATGTCGCTAGGCTGATTATCGAAGCGGCCAAGGATGCCGCAGGGCATGTCAACAAAATAGATAACAACAACATCGACTGATTTTTGCGCATAAAATCCGTTTTCTGCGTGATTAAAAGCAGTATTAAGTAGTTGGTATAGATACCAACTCCGATAATGGATAATAGGATCAAGATCGGCATCGCCGTCGCAATAGTCGTCGCAGTCATTGTGACTTCAATACCGACGCTTGGATTGTCGTTTGGCGGAAACAACGGCAGCTCGGAAGCTGAATCAAAAGTCTTGAGAATCGGATATTTCCCGAATATCAATCACGCACAGGCGGTCATTGGTCTTGGCAATGGTGACTTTCAGGAAGCTTTTGGAGATGACATTGAAGTAAGAACTCAGGTATTCAACGCAGGTCCTTCGGCTGTCGAGGCGTTGTTTGCCAATCAGATTGATGTAACTTACATCGGTCCAAACCCAGCGATCAATGGCTATGTGCAGTCCGATGGTGAGGCACTCAGAATCATCTCTGGTGCGGCTAGCGGAGGAGCGGTGTTTGTAGTCAGAAATGATGCGGGCATTGATTCAGTCGAAGACCTGGCCAACAAGAAGTTTTCTTCTCCGCAACTTGGAAACACACAGGATGTTGCACTGAGAAAATATCTGCTTGAAAATGGCTTTGAAACAAAAGAAAATGGTGGCAATGTCGAAATACTTCCAGCCAAAAATGCCGACATTGTAACTTTGATGATAAAGAAAGACATCCACGGCGCATGGGTTCCAGAGCCCTGGGGAGCCAAGCTGGTTAACGAAGCAAACGGTCGGATTTTCCTAGATGAGAGGGACCTGTGGTCCGAAGGCGAGTTTGTTACCGCGCACATTATTGCCAGAACTGACTATTTGGAAAGGAACCCCGAAATAATTCGCAAGCTGCTCGACGCACATGTCGCAGAAACCCAATGGATAAACGAAAACCAAGAAGAAGCCATCACTGTATTTAATGCAGAGCTAAAAAAACTCACAGGAAAAACCATACCTGAAGACGAGTTTAAAGAAGGGCTTTCTAGGATGACTCTGACATGGGATCCGGCAAGGGAATCGCTGGTAAAGTCAGCTAACGATGCATTTGACATAGGGTTCTTTGACGAGAGGCCGGACCTATCAAACATCTATGACCTGAGGTTGTTGAATGGAGTCCTTGCAGAAAGGGGGCTTGAGCAGATACAATGACGCAAAAGATGCACCTACATCGCGACAATTGCACCTTTAGGGTAGATTATATGCTGTGCAATGGCACTAGGTGGGGTAGAACTTGATAACATCCAAGTATCAGCAAATTGGGACGACAGTGCTGGAGGTAAACGAAGTCTCAAAGGCTTTTCATCATGCCGGTTCTGGGTCCCAGCAACACGCAGTTTTGAGCAACGTCAGCATTGGCATCAAAGATGGAGAGTTTGTAACAATCGTGGGGCCGTCTGGCTGCGGAAAAAGTACATTGCTCAACATAATTGCTGGACTTGAAAGCCCTGACTCAGGCAGCATCGTGGTAAGGGGTCAGCCCAAGGTATCCACCGACCGGGACAGAGCAGTCATATTCCAGGAAGGTGCGCTCTTTCCTTGGCTCACTGTCTCTGAAAACATTGAGTTCGGGTTAAAGCTGGCAGGGATTCCACAGGACAAGCGTAGGGAGACTGCCAGCCACTTTATAGATATGGTGCAGCTGTCAAGCTTTGCAGACTCGTACATCTACCAGCTGTCAGGCGGCATGAAGCAGCGCGTCGCAATAGCAAGGGCACTTGCGATCGATCCCGACATCCTGCTGATGGACGAGCCCTTTGCCGCACTTGACGTGCAGACGCGGGACTTGTTGCATAACCAACTCTTACAGATATACCAAACTACCAAAAAGACGATCTTATTTGTCACTCACAACATCAATGAAGCAATTTTGCTGGGAGACAGAGTCATAGTGCTATCTCCAAGAACTGGCGGTATCAAGAGTGAGTTTTCGATAGGCCTGCCGCGGCCCCGGGACGTTGACAGCCCGGAACTCGCGATAATCAAGAGACAGATACTGAAAGAGCTGGAGGAAGATTTCAAATTTGCTAGAAGCGAAACGCGAACAGAAGAAGCAGTCTAGTAAGCGCAGCTTTGATGTAAGCGATGCAGCCAATGTCGCGCTGTTCCTAGCGGCATTCGTTGGGATGTGGCAGCTGGTATTCCTGCTAGGAATCTGGCCTCCGTTTCTGTTGCCATCACCCGCCATGGTCATCTCTGCGATAGGAGATCTTGTGGAAAATTCTTCACTGCCACTCGGCATAGGGACAACAATGGCGAGGCTTGGTGCCGGATTTGTGCTCTCGCTCGGCATCGGCGTAGGCGTGGGGCTTGCAATGGTCAAGTTTCGCGGCTTTGGCAAGACTATGAGCTCGTTCGCTGTCGGACTCTTGACGTTTCCCAGCATTGCATGGGTCCCATTTGCCATCATATTCTTTGGA
>JBDZWB010000251.1:0-2337 GCA_040255975.1 Nitrosopumilales archaeon | reverse complement strand
CGTATAACTTTGTTAACTAACGCTGTTAATTCACAAAGTCCCGCAAGTGCCTTTTAAATATTCACGTATGTTGTGCCGATGTCAAACAACCCATCAAAACAAAAAACTGCCGCCCTTGCAATGGTTGGCGTGGTGGTGACTGCAGCTTTGGTGGCTGCAGTTTCTTTCGCACCGATTGCGGCATCGGCGCAGGAACGCGAAGTTGATGAACTACGAAGGCTTAGAACTGCAAGCGGTGCAGGAATTGCCACAGAAATCGCCTCTGGCGAGGACTATAGGTCAGCGTTCAGAGCAATATGGTACTACAACAACAGCACAGACGAGCGGACTATGTCGCGTGGAACCGTCGTGATCTCTGTAGATGGAGAAAGGATCGCCTACTCGTTCCTGCCAGACACATGGAGGATCAATGTAGCGGACGACGGCCTGACCTTTGAAGCAAGTGGGCAGGTGCAGAACAGCGACGGCAGAGAGTTCGATGTGACTCTAAACGGGTACCTTGGCGGACCCATCGGATTCGTCAAGCGCATGGGGACTACGTGGTCAGTAGACGGAGTGATGGCTGGAGAAGAAAGAGAGTACGAGCTACACTATGTCATGATCGCAAATCTGGGCAGGCTGGCAGTAGTACAAGAATAAAACCCCTATTTTTTTATTTGATCGACTTGTAGAGCAAGAGTCTCTTTTTCAGCAAAGCAATTTCTTCATTCTTCGACCTGATCTCCTTGTTAAGACGTACTATCTCCTCAACCAGCTCGGCCTTGCTTTTACCCACATAAGCATCTGAAAGTGTCACCTGAATTTATGAAATAGTGGCAAGATAAGGAATCGACAGTTGCCAAATTTACAAACTGGTTTATTTTCGCTGACTATCCCTTCATGAAGCCGAGCACAAAGGCGGCAGCAAAACTGCCTGTGAGAGGTATGCCAAAATTTACTAGCGTAGGAGCTACCTGATCAGATATTCCTGCGATCTGGCCTGTGGCATTTCCAAGCCCTGCAGTCGCGTTTGTCGCGCTTGTATTCAGCTTGTCCCAGTTTATCGTCAGAATCCCTTGATAGTTGAGGTATGCAAGGGCAGCAAAGAACAGGCCGATTATGAAAATCATGATCTTGATCGCCTTCTTGATCGCATAGCCAATGAGAAAGCCAGCGACGCCGCCAAAGCCAATCGAGGTGCCGATGAATGCAAGGTCCACGCTCATGTAGTGTTGCATTCTTCTGGTGCTTGCTATTATTTGAATCATATTGAAGAAAGCTCTATGACAGAACGGAAGCGATATGGACATATTTCTCAATAATCTATGACTCTTGTTGATCGAAGTGTACTTTGACGGGCTCTGTCAACCAGTAAACCCTGGCGGGATCGCCTGCTATGCCTTTATAATCAAACGAGATGATGATACGATCCACAGAGACTATGGCGTCGCAGCAGAACCATTTTCCCCAGAATCCACCAATAACGTTGCCGAATACACTGCTCTTGCCAAGGCGCTAGAATGGCTAGTCGCCAACAAGTTTACTTCTGAAAAAATATTGATCAAGAGTGATTCACAGCTCGTTGTAAACCAGATGAATGGGCAGTACAAGATAAAGGCTAAAAAAATCATCCCGCTCTACAAACGGGTCGTTCTATTAAAGAACAAGTTCTCAGATGTAGAGATCGACTGGGTGCCAAGGGAACAAAATAGAGAAGCAGACAGGTTGACCAATATTGCATACAACAAAGCATTGCAGGAAAACCCTGAATATCTGGATAGAGTGTTGGAAAAAAGTTAGGCTAACATGCCTGATGATGTTAGCTCGGCGCTACCAAAGAGGACTGAAAATTGCTTGCACCATACAAGCACATTGTCGTACTTTGATAGGTCTGTGCCTACTGGGATGTCATAGTTCTGGTTGCCGTTATTCGCTTTGAGCCTTCCAAGGTTGACAAAGTCCGAAGCCTCTTTGTCGGTCGCAAGGTAGACGTACAGGTCGGGGCCGTTTGTGGCCGCTAGATTCTCGAGCCTCAGCACATCTTTTCCTCCATCTATGTGCACGACTCTGGCAACCCCTTCCGCGTTGTGTATTCTGTCGCCGATGCCTACAAAGCTACCTGACAATGTCATATTATCGCTTTTTTCCATCATTGTATCGTCACCTTTGTCAGTCATCATGGTTCCATCATCGCCTGTCATCGCCGCATCATCCATCATATTGTCTACCAACGGAGACGGCTCGTCTATGGTAGTTTTTATGAAGAATGGGGAAACGACATAAACGCCCGCCGGCAAAACTATTGCAGCAATAATGATTGTAACAATTATGTTCTTTTTCATGCGGCATGTATCCTAA
>JBDZWB010000250.1:0-2338 GCA_040255975.1 Nitrosopumilales archaeon | reverse complement strand
AAAGAGATTGCCACCTAGTTGCGATGGAATCAGCTGAACAACAAATACATTCTAACGATAATCCAACATATTGCAAACAGTGTGAGAGTGAGACTGTCATATTTGACATGGTTTCAAGTGAGTTTGTCTGCAGCTCTTGCGGCTGCGTTGCGGATGATCGGATTTTCCATGCAGATGGCTCATCAGGTACGGTGAACCCGTCTGAATACAGCGACAGGACGAGGACGGGTATGCCGGAATCCCTTGCAATACACCACAAGGGCCTATCCACCTTGATAGGTCTTGACGACACTGACGCAAGGGGCAAGACACTCGAACCGGCGCAAAAGATGAAGATGCAGAGGCTTCGCACTTGGAATAATAGATCACAGCTTAATGATTCGATCTCTAGAAATCTGGAAAAGGCTTTGAAATTCCTGAACAACTTTGGCGACAAGCTCTACCTCAGCCAAGCGGTGATGGAAAGCGCCGCCTACATTTACAGAAAGGCGGCGCTCAAAAAGCTGGCCAAAGGGAGATCTACATTGGGCCTTGTTGGCGCTGCACTCTATGCCGCATGCAGGGAGACGGCGACTCCAAAAACAGTGGCAGATGTCGCGGCAGTCTGCAACTTGTCAAGCAAGGACGTGATGGCCCACTACAAGCTGATACTGAGGGAGCTATCCCTCCAGATGCCTGTGCTCCATGGTCCAGACTATGTTACTTTAATCTCCAACAGGCTTGACCTGAGTGAGCGGACAAAGAGGGAGGCACTTCGGATCTATGCGCTCGTGCAGCAAAACCGCATTTCGCTTGGCAAGAACCCAAGGGCGCTTGCAGGCGCCGTAATTTACCTTGCATCCCAGAATTGCAACGAGTTTCTGCGGCAGGTAGAGATCTGTCAGGTTGCCGACATCTCGACCGTGTCGCTACGGAAAAGATGCAAAGAGATCAAGGCTACACTAGGAATCTGACATAGCGCGACAGGTCCCTTGCGTTGTCGACAGTTGCAAGCTGGTCGGAGCTCAGTAGGAGATATGCAGCCTTGAATTTTGGGTACGCTTCCGTACAGGAGAACAGCGTCATGATAGTATCGCCATGATCGAGCCTGAACCCTTGGCATGGCTCATGACCCCTCACTATCACCTTTGCGTCTGACACATCGAGCCACCTGTACGAAATACTAATTCCGAAATGCCTGCCAAACCCTCTTCTTGACTGCTCCCACCCCGGCTCAAAGTCCAATTTTCTAGGATCGTTCCACAGCAACTCTTCAAGCGTCCTGTTTTTCAGATGATTTTCTTGCGCGGTAGCGATTGATTCCAAGTTGATAGATTCTGTAGGGAGCCCACCATGCACCAGTAGCAGTTTTCGTTTGATCACTGTCGCAAGCGAAAGCAGCGAAAACATTGAAAGCATCTTGCGGTAGATTTGTTTGCCCTGGCTTCCAAACCGCTCCTCGACTCTATACGGCAGGTCATGCGATCCAAACGGGAACTCTGCTGGGGCTTCGTGGTTGCCCTTCATCAACACGACGGAGTCGGGATATGCCGCTTTCAGGTGGCAGATAGAATAAATTATTCCTACAGAGTCGCTGCCCCTGTCCACATAGTCTCCCAGAAACACCAGTTTGTTCATCGGATTTGAAAGGAATGTTTCATATTTCATCTCAGAGAGGATCCGGTAAAGCGATTTAGAGTCGCCATGCAGGTCGCTTATGACTGCAAGATTTTCCAGCTCGTCTATCCACACTAGCCCGCCGCTTATTTTGCCACCGGCTATGCCCCCCTTCTGCCTTTCGACCTGCAAAGCTGCCATTGCCTGATCCATCTTTGAAACGAGATCAGATGAGTCAGCCGCAGCGGAGGCCTGCTCTAGTTGCAACAAGTAAGGATTATGCGCTGACGGTTAAATGTATTGCATGTAGGATGATTCTAGAGAATATTGATGCCAAGGCAGATAAATCAGCAGGCACATGTTTTCAGATGAACGCAAGCGTGCTTGTGACTGCCGCAGGCAGCATAGTAGCCCAAGGCATAATCAAGTCCCTCAAGCTTGCAGGAAGGTATACAATAATCGCAGCCGACATGAGCCCCCTGGCGGCAGGCCTTTACCGTTGTGACAGGGGCGTTCTGGTCCCGCCTGTGTCTTTTCCCGACTATGTTGAAAGCATAATCAAGGTATGTAACAATAATGACATTAGCGCAATCTTTTGCGGATCTGACGATGAGTTGCTGGTTCTCGCTAACGCAAAGAAGATGATTGAAAGAATGACAAACGCTAAACTTTTGACAGGCTCGGCCGACGCACTTTCGATAGCCAGAGACAAATGGGCCACGTATGAGTTTTGCAGGATGAA
>JBDZWB010000052.1:0-8761 GCA_040255975.1 Nitrosopumilales archaeon | reverse complement strand
TTTGTTAAAGAGATGAAGGACAAGTACGACGCGATCACGATCGGCTTTAGCGGATGGGCGGTCGGCAGCAGGTACCGCTACATGATGGGACTTGACTATGTCATGCCGCTGTCTGACCACTGTGACTACAAGGAACTCGTGACTGCGGTAAAACGGTGCAGGCCGGACAAGGTCTATACGTTCCACGGCTTTGCAAAAGAGTTTGCCGAGTCGCTCTGCAAAATGGGCTTTGATGCCGAGCCAGTCAATGGCCACAGCAAAAAGGCAGACAAGACAATCTCGCTGGACTCGTTCCAATAACCACAAAAGAACCACAACCACTACGGAACGGGAAAACGCGCATATCCGCAAGCATTTCAAAGTACATCTGACGCTTGATTTAGCGTTTTTGAAAATACCACACACAAGCATGCACGTTTCCAGTTTTAGTAATCTGCTTTCTTCTGACAACGACAACATATCATGACATGTTAAAACATATCGGACCCCCTCCCCCTCCAGTGCTGCCTGCGTTATAAGCAATATGGCAGAGCTGGTCAACATGGCAACTTCTGGACAGAGCATCCAGTTTTCATGCTCAAGATGTAGCACCATGCTAAAAGAAGCGACGTCTTTGCCGGACAGTATGCATGAAGAGTGCCCGGTATGCGGCAGCCCGCTGTCTGAAGCATGGAAGATGCGGATAAAGAAACAGCAAAGCAGGATATCTGTCCGGTTTCAAACAGCATATGAAGCCAATGCCTGCCTTGGACTTGGCATTAAAGAGATCGACTCTTTTCTGGATTTGAGACTTGGGGACCGGCTGTGCATCATAGGAGAACATGCAAACCTGCTCGCGACCAGATTGTGTGTCCGCGCATTTCTGCCGATAAGGCAGGGCGGACTTGGCGCAGAGTCGATAGTGTTTGTAGATGCTGGAAACAGCTCTGACATGTACCAGTGCGCAAGCTTTGCCCGTCAGTCCGGTCTCGAGATCCACAAGGTCTTGGGAGGAATCGCAGTCAGCCGAGCCTTTACGATACACCAGCTTGCGCAGCTGATTGTATACGAGTTGCCAAAAGCCTTGCGGGAATTCAAATCCAAGATCGTGGTTGTCTCTGACTTGCTGCAGATGTTCCTAGAAGACCCGCAGGTCAACAAGAAAGAGGCAAGATATCTGGTAGGCGAGATGATTGAATCATTGCACAAGATGGAAGATATCATGTTAATAACGTCAGTCGACAGCCATGCCCTACATGACGACCAGATCCTGCCGTTATTCGCAAAGCGCATCGAGGTGACAAGGGCGAAACAGCTGGGCATAATTCTGCACAATGGGCGCAAATCACAGAGCCTTGTGGTGCCAGAAAAAGAGCTGTACATCTCTAGGTGAGCAGTATGGGCAGGACAATGCCTTCATTCCGGCTGGCGCTGATGGAAGAAGAGCGCAGCTGGAAGCCGTTTCGCAACGCCTTGGACAAGCAGGACAGAAAAGAGTTTGACAGCATGTTTGCTGATGCCCGGCTGTACATCTCTGCCTGCTCGTACGCCGTCAGGCCGATAAGAGTGCAGGCTGTCCTTATGGCTCTTGCATTTCATCACTACAAGCAGATAACCAGAATAGCCGAGCAGCTGGAGGCGGCATGACGCATGGGGCTGTTTCCAGAGGAAGATATCCTGACAAGGGAAATAGAGTCATGGCGTGGCTTTGTCGACAGCCTAAGGGCAGAAGACAGGGAACTCTTCAAAAAGATGCTGGCCGACTGCTACAGGTACAGCGAGGCCGTCAACTCAAAGGGCGAGCCATTCCCTGCAGAATCGCTCCTCATGACCCTGATATTTTCTCAGCACAAGATGATCAACTGGCTCATATCCAGGTTTGAAGGTACAAAGCGTTGATCTCTGGCTGGCTGCTTGACATCTATCCAACGCAGGACCGGATGGTCTGCTGGATCAAGCACGATCGTGATGTTATCAAGGTAGAAGACTGCTGGACTCCCTCCATCTATGTGGCGGCCGACGACAGGGCAGACCTTGGGAAGGTGCTCCAGAATGCCTCTGTAATGCAGTTTGTAAAGGATTACAATTTTGTATGCAGGCGGGAAAAGATAACTGATCTGGGCGAGACTGTTGTCTTGCAACTAACGCTGTCAGATCCGGCAAAGGCACTGGCGACAGCCAGATCAATCGAAAGGCTTGGCAGGTTTGGCAGATTCAGGCTGTACAACGTTGATGTGCCGCCGGCTCAGTCATACTTTTACCAGCACGACCTCTTTTCTCTGGCATACTGCAGAGTTCAGAAGATGATGAATTCCCGGCTTGCCTGGAAGCTTGTAGATGACGTACGTGGATGTGAATATGAGCTGTCAAAGCTTACAGGCATAGATCTTGATGTGAAGGTAAGAAAGCAAAGCGGACTGCCAAAGTTCACCGACAGAATCGATTCAATCATGATCAAAAGTGATGATGGCAAGAAGCATGAAATCAGCAGTCCTTCAGAAACTGAAATGCTTGCAGAACTGGAATCGATGGTGGCTCGGCTAGATCCGGATTTTATCTTTACCAAAGACGGCGATACGTTTCTTTTTCCCTACCTGATCAGCAGGGCAGAGGAGGCAGGCGCAGGCCTTTCGCTAAGTAGGGACGATGTGTCTCTTACGCGCCCAGCTAGGGAAGGCACGTCATATTTCTCGTACGGCAAAATCCACTTTAAACCTGCTTCAGTCAGGCTGCATGGCCGGGTCCACGTAGACGTCCACAATTCTTTCATCTGGGATGAAGCTGCAATACACGGTATCTACGAAGTTGCCAGAACCTGCAGGATGCCACTGCATACCGCAGCGAGAGCGTCAATTGGCAGGTGCATGAGCAGCCTGCAGTTCTACCATGCGACAAAGAGCGGCATCATGATACCGTGGAAGCCCACACTGGCAGAGCACTTCAAGACCTATCAGGAACTGTTGGTGGCAGACAGAGGCGGGTTCATATTCGAGCCTGAGATAGGCGTGCATGAAGAGGTGGCCGAGCTTGATTTCGCGTCGCTGTATGCGAACATCATGATGAAAAAGAACCTGTCTGCAGAGACCGTAAGGTGCGAATGCTGTCCTGATTCAAAGGACAGGGTGCCCGAGCTTGACTATAACATATGCGAAAAAAGAATTGGGATAACTCCAATTTCGCTTGAAATACTGATCAAGAAAAGGGCAGAGTACAAAAAACTGATGACCAGTGAAAAAGATCTAAAACGAAAGGAGATCTATAATGAAAGACAGAATGCACTCAAGTGGATCTTGGTGACATCTTTTGGCTATCTTGGATTCAACAACGCAAAGTTTGGCAGGATAGACGCCCACATCGCCGTCTGCGCGTTTGACCGGCATGTCTTTCTGCAGGCATCAAAAATAGCGGAAAGGCTTGGTTTCCGTGTGCTGCATGGCATAGTCGATTCGCTCTGGGTGCAAAAGAGAAATGCCACATACCGCGACTACCTGAAACTGAAAAGCGCAATCGAACAGGAAACAGGATTTGGGATAAGCTTCGAGGGCATCTATAAGTGGATAGCCTTTGTACATTCAAAGAAAAGCAGCAAGCTACCGGTGGCAAACCGGTATTTTGGGGCGTTTAAAGGCGGCGGCCTGAAGGTAAGGGGAATAGAGGTAAGGAGGCACGACACGCCAACATTCTTTAAAAAATTCCAACTAGAAGTTCTAAAGATAATGGCTGGAGGGAATACAATAGCAGAAGTCAGGTCGCTCATGCCACAGGTCCAAGGCGTGTTTGACAAATATGCCAGATTGTTGAAGGATGAAAAAGTGCAGATGGACGAGCTAGTCTTTGTCAAGAATGTCTCCAAGGACACTGACCAACATTCTGAAAGAAACACAATCGAAAATGATGCCTTGAATAGGCTTGCAAAGGAGGGCAAAATGCTCAAGGCAGGCCAGACATTGAGGTACATCATATCGGACTATGGAAAGAGCGTAAGGAGAGGCACTCCTCTGGAGCTGGTAGACGAAAGAACAGTTTTTGATCCAGGCAGATACATAGAATTGCTGGCGCAGATGTGCAATTCAGTCACCGAGCCTTTTGGATATGTGGTTCAGGCTAACGATTATTAGTTCCATTTCACAAATTTGCTCCATATATGCTCAAGGTAGCAGTCATTGGGGCCACGGGTGCAGTGGGCCAAGAATTCGTTGTCGCCCTGAACAAGCACAAGTGGTTTGAACTGACGCAGGTGGCCGCCTCTGAAAGGTCGGCAGGCAAGAAATACATTGATGCAATCCGCGATCCCAGTTCCGGCATTCTGCGCTGGCACAACCGGGAGGTAGTGCCCGAGTACGTCAAGGACATGGTCATCAGCAAAGTAGAAGACATCAAGCCGGAAAAATTCGACCTCATCTTTACCGCGCTTGAATCGGACGATGCCAAGCTGATAGAGCCGAAATTTGCCAAGACCACCCCAGTCATCAGCACTGCCGCCGCCTTCCGCTATGAAGCCGACGTCCCGATACTGATACCCGGCATAAACGACAGCCACGCAGAGCTTTTGAACGTCCAGCGCAAGAACCGCGGCTGGAAAGGGTTCATTGCGCCGCTGCCAAACTGCACCACGACAGGCATGGCGATAACGCTCAAGCCTATACTTGACAGGTTCGGCATCGAAAAGGTGTTCATGACATCGATGCAGGCGCTTTCCGGCGCTGGCAGGTCGCCAGGCGTAGCAGCGCTTGACATCATGGACAACGTCATTCCTTACATTCCAAAGGAGGAGGAAAAGGTGCAGGTTGAAACGAAAAAAATCCTTGGCAGCATGAACAAGGGCTCCATCGCGCCGGCGCCACTCAAGGTGAGCTGCACCTGCACGAGGGTTCCTGTATCGGATGGCCACACAGAGTCTGTCTTTGTGGAAACAGGTCAAACAGCAGAGGCAGAAGAAGTCAAGAAGGAAATGCTGAAATTTTCAAAGAACGTGTCTATAAAGAGCCTGCCAACGGCGCCAAAAGACTATATCGTGGTGCATGACGATCCGACAAGGCCACAGCCAAGGATCGACAGGGAGATCAACGACGGCATGACAACTGTCGTAGGAAGGCTCCGTAAGGACACTGCCTTTGACAACGGCATAAAGTACGTCCTTCTGTCGCACAACGAAAAGATGGGATCTGCCAAGGGTGCCGTCTTGCTTGCCGAGCTCTTGAAGGATCGCAACATCCTATAAATTTCTTTTTTTAACGCAATAAAGTTGCAATTAATAGGGTTTATTAACCTCCGAATTAATGATCTAGCTGAATTCCTGAATGGGAAGAATCGACGATCTCGACGTAAAAATTTTGGCGGAGCTTGCCCGGGACGCAAGCATTTCCGTTCCAAAACTTTCTAAAAAGATCAACGTCAATTCTTCAGTGGTCTATAGCAGGATAAAGCGGCTAGTAAAACGTGGTCTTATCAAGAAATTCACAATCGTGATAAATGACGAGGCGCTTGGCTTTAACGTAAAAGCACTGACTGGCATCAATATGGACTCAAAACTCAGAGACAATGTGCTAAATGAGCTCTTCAAGATCCCTGAAGTAAGAGAAGTTGCTGAAGTCACGGGAAGGTTCGACGTGTTGGTGACAATGACAGCCCATTCACTTGACGAAATGCACCAACTTATCTCCGAAAAGATAGGCAGAATAGAAGGCGTGCAAAAGACAGAGACTTTTATCGAGATGCGCAAGACCAGCCGCGAGCTGGCGTATCCTGCGTCCATTGCCAAGTAATAATATAAATAACAATTAGTTCACTTTACCCTCGCGGTCAATTGACGACTCACCAGATAACGGTAGGCAGCCGGCTCAAGAACTATTACGAGCTCACAAAGCCCAAGATCTGGTATCTTTTGGTTTTCACTGCATTTGGCGCAGCTCTCACCGCATCATTTCTATTTGACATCCCGATCAGTCCAATGACTTGGATTCTGCTGATAGGCGGGGTGGCAGCCGGGTCGGCAGCGGCAGACACACTCACTGGCTACAATGACCGGGACATTGACGCGATAATGGAACGCACAAAGGGCAGGCCGATCCCTTCAGGCAGAATATCACCACACAATGCGCTTACATTCGGCCTTGTGCTTGCCGCAATTTCGCTTGTCGCTGCCTGGTTTATTAACCCAATAGCATTTGGCTTGATGGCCTTTGGACTCTTTGATAACATTATCGTCTACAGCAAGTGGCTCAAACGCAGGAGCCAGTCAAACATCATACTCGGCGGCTTTTCCGGCGGAGCTCCAGCACTGATAGGCTACGTCTCAGTCACGACGATGAATATTGAGATCGGGCTCGTAATGGCTGGCCTCGTGTTCCTCTGGATACCGACTCATATCTGGAGCCTTGCACTGCATGTGAAAAAAGACTATACAATGGCCCGCGTGCCGATGCTGCCTGTCGTGTCTAGCGAAAAGGCATCTGTTCGGGTGATCGCAGGAACGACGTTGATGATGGTTGTGTTCAGCATACTTCCGTTCTTTTTCAACCAATTTGGGCTGATCTATCTTGCAACCGCAAGTGTGTTTGGGGCGGTCATGATAGCGCTTTCAGTCTGGCTGCTTGCGAAACCAAGTGAAAAAGCATCGTGGACCGTCTTCAAGTTCTCAAGCCCATATCTAACGGCGCTCTTCATCGCGTTCATGGTGGACGCCTTTTTCAAGTAACTTTTCACACTCGTACAGTATCCTTGCGACAACCACGTGCGCCTCAAGCCCGATATCGCTTATCGAATAGGTCAAATTCAAGAATTTCATCGTACCCTCGGAGAAATGTCCCTTCGGGAATCCGCCTATCACAAATGCGCAGTCATCAACGAGGCTCTCTGTCACGGCTTTTTCAGCAGTGCTCTGCACACCAGTAGTAGACAGGCCAATCACTTTTGCAGGCTTTATCTTAGATATCAAGTCTGCCAGCGAGCCATCAGTCAATTCCATCAATACTTTTCCTTCTTCTGTCTTGATGGCCCGGTCTCTGAAAAGGTTCACCATCAAGCCTTCAAAGCGAAAGTACGACTTGGGCACTCTCAGGTTGTCTGCAATCGCAATCAATTTATCGTTAATGGTATGAACATAAACACGCAGTATGCCTTTAATAAAGAGAGGCGTTCCAAGTGCCTCCATAAGTGCAAAATGCACGAGGTCGGGCCTGCCGCGCTTGTTCGCTTCTTTGAGCTTTATCATCGCAGCATGGTGATAGCTCCTGTCTAGCAACGTTTCAGAAGGTTTCAAGCCCAGCCTCTGCGCGTGGTTTCTTACCGAAGCATGTCTGACTATCTCTTGAGGTACCGTCTCCAGCGCGGCTTCGGCGATGATGAGCGTTATCGTATTCCTCGATACTCGCTACCCCGTATATTAAGGAGCGCTGACGTATCTTGACAGGATCTCGGATTTTCTGGCATGCACCAACTGCTTCAATTCTCCGACGCACCGTCCGAGCTCTGCGTCGGCCTTTTGCCTATCCTGTTCGCTGATGATTATTTCGCCTGGACCAAACTTGGCCTCATCCACTTCAATCGGTATTTTTGAATGGAGAAGCTCGCCAAGAAAATCAAAGAGATCCGGGTAGGCGGCGCTGTTTTCATATATGTAGGTGGTTGTGCCTTCGCTGGAAAGCGCTTCCTCCTTTACTGGAAAGGAAAATGTGGGAAGTGAGATTGAGTCAACGATGCCGGCTGCAAGTTGAGCAAGCTCTGCGTTGTTCTCGCTTTTCTTGAGCTGAGAATATTTTCTTGCCATGCGCTCGATCTCGTCAATGTTTGTCAATGGAAGTTATGACCTGTCAAAATAATTAACAGTTGCAGCTATAGTTTATCTGATAGCGTAGTGCAGGCTGCATTGTTGACCAAGACGCAGGCGAAAGAAATTGCTAGAGAACGGATCAGCATCTTGGTAAAGAACGCATTATCTGAAAAGGATCACAAGCTTGCAGAACGACAGGCGAGGCTTGCCAAAAAGATAGCGATGCGCTACCGTGTCCGACTACCATATGAGGTGCGGCAGCTCTTTTGCAAGAAATGTAAGCTATTCATTGTGCCAGGAAGAAGCTCAAGGGTGAGGATCGGCAGGGCAAAGACTAGGGCGATGCGAATCACCTGCCTCAGGTGCGGCCATACCTACCGTAAGATAATGGCGGAATAAGGATTTATAAGGGCTCAAGCAAAATTCCGAGATACCAATATGGCAAAGGTTTACGATGTTCCGGCTGACGAGCTGATCGCCAAGCTGGCTGAACAACTAAAGAATGACAAAAAGATACAGGCCCCGGCTTGGTCGCCGTTTGTCAAGACAGGCTCGCACGCCATGCGCATACCCCAGAACAAGGATTGGTGGTATACAAGGTGCGCTTCACTCTTGAGAAAGGTTTACCTTCACGGTCCTCTTGGAGTTGCAGACTTGAAAGTCGCCTATGGCGGCAGGAAAAAGGTTGGATACAACCTTGCCCATCACCGGGACGGAGGTGGAGCAATCGTCAGAAAGGCGCTGCAGCAGCTTGAGGCTTCTGGTTATATCGTCAAGGTGCAGGGCAAGGGCAGGCTCATTTCGAGTGAAGGCATGAAAAAGATGGACAGGCTTGCGACCGAGATCCACAAAGAGCTGATAAAGGCAGCGCCGCAGCTACAGCGCTACGCATAATGGACCATGTCAGTTCCGCAACCCCACCAGCCAAACGACGAAGAAGCAAGGAGACGCGAAGCAGAGGTGGCCATGCGCCAGCGTGTCTTGATGGTGGTGCTTGATCCGCAGGCACTG
>JBDZWB010000249.1:765-2356 GCA_040255975.1 Nitrosopumilales archaeon | reverse complement strand
AAGCCCCATCGTTATTGTCACCGTGGCAGTGACAATGAGCTCGGCGTAGACTCCCTTGGTGTGAGAGTCTGCGAAAAATATGAACGAGTTTGCAGCAAGCATGGATACTATGAGCCAGAGCAATAGCGTGCCCGATGTCAGATACGTGCGTGCCACAATTGGCGTAAGAATAATGTTCTATAAGAAATTTGCACTTTAGCGAGAGCCCTCAGATCCCTTCAGATACAAAGTTTGAGCCCGACGGTTGTGCCCGCACTGCTCAATAGCAATACAAAAGTCTCTCCTCGGTTGCATACAATGAGGTGATTATCTGGAAAATGTTGACAGTCTTCTACTGAATCTATATGCATATCCCGTATAAGTAATTCCGTCTCCTGTTCATCATGCGAAGATGGAAACGATACCATGAAAAACGCATCAGAACAACAAGGTGACAGGAAAGCAGAAAAGCCCGCGAGCAATAGCAACAACCTGCTATCAGGTGTATCATTTATTGCAAAACCCTCTCCGCCCCAGACTTTGAACGATCTTGAAGAGGCTGGTCGGATCCGACTGACAGTGCATTTTGAACAACATCGGCAGAACAATACAGAAATGCCAGTCAAACATGTGAGTGCAAAAATTACGAATAATGCAAAGACAAGATCATCAACAATGCTGCCACCAAGGATGACGACATCCGATGACAATTTGGATACTGGCGACAATCTTGATGAGGATGTCATCTTTGCTACTGCGGAACTTGCGCAAAAAGGACTGGATACATGGTATGGTGAAATTGCGATTCCGTGCAATTGGTTTGAAGGCGGTAGCAAGACCTTTGAGCGAACAGGCTCGTTCAGCCCCCACTACGACGACAGTCTATTCACAATGATCATAAGCTGGAAGTTATTCGATGATAGCCATGCACCTGAAAGCAGCAGAAAATCTGTAGTAGAGCTACATTCAACAGATGCTTTTCACTGGGAGCAAAAATAATGGAAAGTTTTTCGCTATTGCCGTTGCTGCTTTCTTGAAAAACACGTTCCGATACGAAGCGTATGACACAGTCAAAGAGAATAATGCGCACAACCGGTTATACGCAATGAGATGATTAAATTGGCATGAAATCCGCACAGATGAAGGGATACGGCAGTAGCGACGTTATTCTAATAAATCAGAATGTTTCTGTGCCCGATCCATCCGCTGAAAAGGTCCTTGTAACTGTAAAGGCAGCCGGTGTAAATCCAATAGACTGGAAGATAAGAGAAGGATACATGAAACAGGCAATGCAGCTGCAATTCCCCTTGACCATTGGAATGGACTTCTCTGGCATAGTCGAGAAAGTAGGTACAGCCGTTTCTGGCATTCGCCAGGGCGACGAGGTGTATGGACAGGCATCTGTGACGCGTGGTGGCACCGGAGCCTTTGCAGAAATGGCTCTGGCAAATGCAGACAGCATTGCACACAAGCCTAAGAGCCTGAACCACCAAGAGGCTGCTGGCCTGCCACTGGTAGGCGTCAGCGCATGGCAGGCCCTCGTTGAGAACATGGGTTTGCAAAGCAACCAGAAGATTCTGATTCACGGCGGGGCTGGAGGAATTGGGTCAAT
>JBDZWB010000249.1:0-755 GCA_040255975.1 Nitrosopumilales archaeon | reverse complement strand
ATCTCTATCCAGCTGGCCAAGCACCTCGGTGCCAATGTCGCGACAACAGTCAGCGCAGACGACATGCAGTTTGCAAAGCAACTTGGAGCAGACGAGATAATAGACTACAAGAGCCAGGCCTTTGAAGATGTGACGCATGACTGCGATGCAGTGTTTGATACGGTGGGAGGCGATACGTACAGAAGGTCGTTCAAGGTTCTAAAGAGGGGAGGCATTATTGTGTCGATGTTGGAGCAGCCAGACCAGCAGCTGATGGAGCAATCTGGTGTCAAAGCAGTGCTTCAATTCACGCAGGTAAACAGGGACCGGCTGACAAAATTAGCAGACTGGGTAGATAAAAACAACGTACGCGTACACGTAGAGAAGACGTTTCCACTGGATAAAGCAGGCGAAGCGCTGGACTATCAAAAAGACGTGCATCCAAGAGGAAAGATAGTCCTCACACCATAGAAGAAGAATATTGCCCTTTGACAATTGACATCCATATAAGAAGAAGACAAGCTCGGCAGTTAATAAATGAAATAATGCTGTTCAGTCAGTGCTCAGCATAAGAAAAGTAACCCGTTATCGATGAAACACTCCTTCACTTTAACCCTAACCAAAAGTCTATTTTCGATACTAATACTGATGTCGTCAGAAAAGACATCTCTAATGCGCGTATGGCAAGCGAATTTTGTTTCATCTTATCATACTACTCACCGCTAAGCTAATGAATAACATAACCACTCGATTTGGCGAACAGCACATGTCAAATT
>JBDZWB010000248.1:0-2356 GCA_040255975.1 Nitrosopumilales archaeon | reverse complement strand
AACCAACGACCACCTGTGTGTAAGACAGGTATCCTAACCAGGCTAGACTACCCATCCGTCCGTCTTGGTTTCTCCACGACGATAATTAATACTATGTCCCTTCGCTAAAACCTTCAAGGTATGCCTTTTGCTCTGGTGTCAAAGAATCGATCTCGACTCCCATTGCCTGCAGCTTGGCAAGCGCGATTTCTTGGTCCTGGGCCTTATCGATGTCGTAGACGAGTGGCTTCATTGTCTGACCCTGCTGTGCAAGTTTCAGCACAGCGAGGAACTGGTTTGCAAAGCTCATGTCCATGACTTCAGACGGATGTCCTTCTGCGGCCACAAGGTTCACGAGCCTGCCTTCCCCGATAAGGTACACGCGCCTGCCGTTCTTGAGCGAATACTGCATGGTGTGATCGTTGATCTCTTTTTTCTGAATCATCTGGCTTTCAATACCCGGTATCGAAATTTCGACGTTAAAGTGGCCGGCGTTTGCCAGAATTGCGCCATCCTTCATCTTAGCAATGTCCCTGTCAACTATGACATCCTTGCAGCCGGTGGTGGTCACGAAAACATCTCCTACCTCAGCAGCCTTGTTCATCTTAGCTACCGAAAAGCCGTCAAGCTTTGCCTTAAGTGCGGCTATTGGGTCCACTTCGGTGACAATAACATTTGCCCCAAGGCCGGCAGCCCTTCTAGCGACGCCCTTTCCGACGTGTCCATAGCCAGCTACTACGATGTTCTTGCCCGACACCAGTATGTTGGTGGCGCGTATGATGCCATCAAGCGCCGACTGGCCAGTTCCGTAGACATTGTCGAAGTCGTGCTTTGTTTCGGCATCATTTACAGCGATGATTGGATATGCAAGTTTACCAGCCTTTTGCATCGCCCGCAGTCTGATGACTCCGGTGGTGGTTTCCTCAGTGCCACCACGGATCGACTTTGGCTTGCCCTTGTGCATTTCTACTGTAAGGTCGGCACCGTCATCGATGGTGACGTGCGGATCGAGCTTCATTGCAGAGCGGATGTCGTCATAATATTCCTCCGAAGTGACACCCCTGCTTGCAAATATCGCGATTCCTTCGTCCTTTGCCAGAGATGCGGCCACGTCGTCCTGCGTGCTAAGAGGGTTGCAGCCGCACCATGAAAGTTCGGCTCCAGCAGCCTTGAGCGTCCTGACAAGGACGCCCGTCTCCTTTGTGACATGCAGGCACCCGGCGACCCTGATGCCCTTTAGCGGCTTGGTCTTCTCATATTTCTGGCGCAGCGCGACCAGCACAGGCATGTGCGCCTCTGCCCAGTCGATGCGATTCTTGCCTTCACGGGCAAGGGTAAGGTCTTTGACGCGGAATTCCACCATTCAAATGTGAAAAATGTTATGCCATATATTAGTTCTACAGCAGCCCCCTTGAGCGCATGACCTGCGTCACCTGCTCGTCTGAGACAGGTCCAAACTCTTCGTAGAACTGCCCAACTGAGCTAAAGTCACGGGGCGTGTGTAGCACCATTACCGAGTCGGCTTCGTGTTCGAGCACTTCTACTGATTGCGGCGGAGCCACAGGCACCGCGACAGTCAGGCTTGAGGGGTTTTGCTTTCTAGCCCACCTTGCGGAAGCAATGACGGTTGCTCCAGTTGCTATGCCGTCGTCTATCAGGATTGTGTTCTTGCCTGTTATCTTGTAGGCACCAGGCCTCCGGTAGGCTGCCGACCTGCGCCTTATCTCTTCTGCCTGCCGTGCCTTTTCATTGTCTAGATAGTCTTGGGAAATGCGCAGTGCGTTGACAAGATAGTGATTGACAAAAGAGGTTCCATCCTCCATCACAGCCCCTATAGCAAGCTCCTCGTTGTCTGGCGCGCCCAGCTTGCGCGGAATCACGATGTCAAAATCTGCACCAAGTTTCTTGGCAACAATATCTGCAAGTATCACACCGCCACGGGGGATGCCAAGCACTATGGCGTTGTCAAATCCCATCCGTGCCAACCTCTCCGCAAGAAGGTTCCCCGCATCGGTCCTGTCGCGGAACTTCATGTCATAAGTTGACATTCCATCGTTTTAAGTCTTGACAGGCGTGTCACTGCAAAGACTATAATTCGGCCGCGACTGGCACAATCGTGTGCGCAAGCTACAGATCGCAGTTATTGGCTACAACAAGGACTGCACGGATGTTGCCAACAAGATCGCCTATGAAGTTGGCAAAGAAATCGCACAGGCTGGAGCCGTCTTAGTATGTGGCGGCCTAGGCGGCGTCATGGAATCTGCATGCAAGGGAGCAAAAGAAAATGGCGGTATGACAGTAGGCATAATACCCCAGGAAGAATTCGGATACGCAAACCAATATTGCGACATCGTGATTTGCACTGGGATCGGCTATG
>JBDZWB010000051.1:0-8833 GCA_040255975.1 Nitrosopumilales archaeon | reverse complement strand
GCGAGATTGCATTCGCGATGGAAAAGAGCAACATAGAACATGCCAAGATGGAGGTGACGGAATCAGCTGCCCTCCTATACTATCTTGCGTCAAAATACAACTTGGACCTTGATGCCAACATGAAGACAGTATACATGAAAAAGCTGGAAATGTTAAGGTCAGCCCATAAATGATCACACTGCGCGATGACCTTGACAAGATAACTGCAATACTGAACGAGACGTTTTCAATCGAGGCTTTCAAGCGCAACTATGACGAAGCCTTTGGCAAGATAAGTGGCATACTCTATCGCTACGGTGTCGAGGAAAATCCGCGCAACCTCCGGTTCCGGTTCATCCTGTGCATGCAGGAATTCTTTGACGGCATACCGCAAGACCAGTGGCGGGTCAAGGATCCAGAGTTTGTCAAGCAGTCAGAGGATTTTGCCATCGCCAAATTCCGAGAGTGGGTTGTAGAACAGATCACCTAGCCTTGCTCTTTGCGACCCACTGCTCATACATCTTTATCAGCTCGTCGACATCATTGCCGTTTTCAGAATATGTCACAATCACTCCGAACCTGCCCTTAGCGTCATGGCCTCTTGCGAAATACCCCCAGAACGTATCTGGTAGTTTTTCAAAGTTGGACTTGTTTTTTGACACTCCGATCAGGTTCTTGGCAATTGTATCAACCATCCTGACTGCGTCCTCGGGTTCTATCATAGCTCTCAATGACGCCTTTGTCATTTAAAATACCTGCCGGGGTTCAAATATGATTTCTGCATATATACTGACAAATGAAGGCAAGGTGTGGTCATTCTGAGAGCAAGTCATATGTCGAGGCCCACCACGGGCTATGCCGACGCTGCCACTCAAATTTTGCATATCTTGTCGAGCTGGAGGACAAGCATGGCGAGGACGCCTTGGTAGAATACTGGTACTCGCAGATATTGGCCAACTTGTCAGAGTCAAAGGATGATGCCTGTCTTATCGATCATTTGATCGACTTTTATCAGCGCAAGCTTGTCGAGATCCCATCAAAGCAGCGCTATATCAGCAAGATGCTCTACATGCTGCGCTCGGTAAAGGAACCGTTTGATGCAAGCAAGTTTGCTTGATTATTATTGCACCCTTTCCAGCAGCTCAAAGACCTTGTTCATGACGGGGGGCTCGCCCTGCGGGTCCCTGACATAAAGCGACGCGCAACAATTTGCAAACAAAAGCCGCTCATGCGGGTCAAGCCCTGCAAGATACCCTAGGATGTCTGCCGCGTCCCACGAGTCGCCGGCGCCTGTCAGTGTCCTTGCTTCCACCTTAATCGCATGCACGAACGCGCTTTCCTTGCCATTTGACCACGCTGAGCCGACCTTTGTATGAAGGTCAGTGCTGATGCCCACCTTCTCTGCAATCGTCTTGGCCGCTGCCGTGATTTCGCTGGCACCAAAACTGCCCCCAAACGGAGAGGAGATTCCAAGTGCGTCCGCAAGCGAATTGCATTCGTTCTCGTTGATGCTCAGGCAGTCGGTCATGCTGGCTAGCTTGGCGAGCGAGTCGCGGAAATCCTGCTTCCTTGTTTCAATATCTGCAGGATCGATAAAGTGGAAGGCACTGGGCGAGTTCCTAAAGGCGAATTCGGCGAGCTCGGTGCCCTTTTTGTTGCTTGCCCAATTGGTTATCATGACGCCGTCTGCGTTTTTCAAGATGGCCCTGTCTGATTCAGATCCGATCTTTTCGGGGCCAAAATTATCATTGTCTCCAATATCGCTGACCATGACGTTCACCTTCGTGTCTTCATGCGGGAACTCGAACGCAGTAGTGAGGCCACTCTTGCCTGTGCTTATCCTGAGCGTCGCCCTGTCGCCAAACTGCGAGAACGCCTGCCTTATCATGGTCGCGCCTATCTCGTCTGCCACTGTAAACAGCGAGACCTTTACACCCAGCTTTGCAAGGCAGTAAGCGACATTGACCGCGTTACCTCCCTTGACATCTGCGGTACGAACGCCCCTGATGCTCCCGCCTCCGCGCTTGGCCTTTTCTGCCAGTGCTTCAAAGAGCTTCTCCTTTGACTCTAGCCTGATTATGCGGTCAACGAAAAAGTCCGGCATCACCACTATCGAACCTCCGATAGCAAGCTGCCGCAGCTTTTCGATTATCGCCACATCTGCTCAGAATGACAAAGCTGTATATGTAGTTTGAAAAGAGGAAAAAGGGAGAGGATTTTACTCCATACCCATGCCGCCCATTCCGCCCATGCCACCTGGCGGGCCGGCCGGCATCTTGGATTTGCCAGAAGCGATCACGTCGTCGATCCTCAGGATCATCGACACGACCTCTGTTGCAGACTTGATTATCTGCTGCTTGATCACCAGTGGCTCCAGCACGTTCTGCTTGTACATGTCTGTGACCTTGGTGTTCCTGCAGTCGACGCCAGTCCACTTGCTTCCCTTGCTCTGGCTTGCGCGAAGATCTGTCATTGTATCAATCGGATCCATGCCTGCATTTTCGGCAAGGTTGAGCGGGATTGCGTCCAACGCGTCGGCGAACTTTTGTACTGCCAACTGGGCGCGGCCTTCTTGGCTGCTGGCCCACTGTCTCAGGTCGTTTGCGATGTAGGCTTCTGGGGCTCCTCCGCCTGCCACTATTGCAGGGTGCTCCAATACGTCTTTCATGACCATCAGTGCGTCATGAAGCGACCTGTCGGCCTCGTCTACCACTCTCTGCGAGCCGCCTCTTACGAGTATGCTCACGGACTTCGGGTTCTTGCATCCCTCGATAAAGACCCACTTGTCAGTCTCTACCTTGCGTTCCTCTACCAACTCTGCGCTGCCAAGGTCCTTTGCAGTCAAGTCGTCTAGGTTGTTGACAATCCTAGCTCCAGTTGCGCGGGACATCTTGGTCATGTCAGATTCCTTTACGCGCCTAACAGCGAGAATGTTGGCCTTTGCAAGGTAGTGCTGGGCGATGTCATCAATGCCTTTCTGGCATAGCAACACGTTTGCGCCTGATGTTTTGACCTTGTCCACCATCGACTTTAGCATCCTGTTTTCCTCTTCGAGGAACATCTGCATCTGCTGCGGGTCTGAAATCCTGATTTCTGCGCTCATCTCAGTCTTTTCGATCTCTAGGGCCGAGTTGATCAATGCGATCTTGGCGTTCTCGATCTTCTTTGGCATACCTGCGTGCACGACTTCCTTGTCAAGGACAATGCCCTTGATCAGTTTGGTGTCGCGCATAGATCCGCCAGCCTTCTTCTCTACCTTGATGTCGTCAAGATCCACCTTGTAACCTTCGCCAGTCTTTTCCGCGACTTGTTTTGTAGCGTCTACGACAATCTGCGCCAGCACAGGGCTGTCTTCAGACACCAGCTTTGAATCCATGCTGGTCCTTGTTATTTTCAAAAGCATGTCCTTGTCGGAAATGTCCACCTTGACAGCAATCTTTTCCAGCAGCTTCAACGCCTGCTCTGCAGCTGCGTTATAGCCGTCTACGATTACAGATGGGTGCACGTCCTTGTTGATCAGTTCTTCTGCCTTTTCGAGCAGCGCGCCGGCGAAAACGACTGAAGAAGTTGTGCCGTCGCCGACTTCATTGTCGACAGACTTGGCGACTTCGACCATCATCTTTGCTGCCGGGTGCTGGACGTCGATTTCCTTCAAGATTGTGGCTCCGTCGTTAGTTATTGTCACGTCTCCCAACGAGTCCACGAGCATCTTGTCCATGCCCCTCGGACCTAGGCTTGTCTTTACAATTTCCGCGATAAGCTTTGCAGCAGTAATGTTGTTCTTCTGGGCTTCCTTGCCCTTGGTCTCCTTGCTTCCTTCCCTTAGAATCAAAACTGGCATTCCGCCAGCGGTTGTTTGAATTGATGCCATACTTGCATATCACCTATTAGAATAATTACACGATTCCCTATGCGTCTTTTATAGATTTTGACCCATTACATCCCCAATTGCTTTTGCTTCTCGTTGAATTTCGCCCTAAAGCGGGGCACGTTTATTATGAACCTCTCATGCCTTCCTTCGCCCACCTTCTCAAGCTTGTCCCGGGCCTCAACTTCGAACATGACCCGCCTGCCCTCGACTGCCACTACCTTGGCCTTAAGGTAGACCTCTGCCCCCACTGGCGTGGCAGCAAGGTGTCTGACGTCCACAATCGTCCCGACCGAGTCCCATTCCGAGTCAAGCACAAACTGCTCCTTTAGCAATAGCCTGCATGTCTCCTCCATCTCCATTATCATCGAGGGGGTGGAGAGGACGTTCTCGCCTTCCCAGAGAAAGCTAGTTGTCTGGTTCGAATCGACCGTTATCGTGCGCTCCTTTGTTGCGCCTATCCTCACGGCAAAATCCATGCCTTTGCGATCACGAGAGATTCATTAAAACCTGTGCCTGCGGGCGTCTATCTTTTTTTCCTTTTCTTCTTTCACATGATGAAGCCTGTCCTTCTCGTGAAGGAACAGCTTGCCACAGCTACTGCACTTGATGGGACGGAGCTTGTGAGCGTTTCTGGCGTGCTGAACAAGCTCGTCGTAACTGCCGAACCTTGCATGGCATTCGTCGCATTCTGTCTTCTCGCGGTGGAAAAGGCCCATGTAACAGGTATAGCTAACGCTGGCTATAAAGCTGCTTTATAAAAAGAAAGAGTTAGGCGCCTTTAGCGACTGCGCCTTACGCCCGAGGCAATCGCATAGGCCAAGCCTACAATCAGTCCGAAAGCCAGTGGTATCCATACAGGGAAAGCAGCCGGGTCTATTGATTGCTGTAACAGGGATTCGAACATACTACCGGAGGGGTTGGTAGTCTTGGTATATTAGATTTGCTGTTACGCCCGTCTCCAAAGGTGGCTCTTGGAGATGCAGATATACATTAAATTACCCTTTCGGAGCATCAGGTAGCCATATGAAGATGCAGAAGGAGATGCGCAAGTTCTGCCCAAAGTGCAAGACCCATACGGTCCAATCGGTTGCCCTGTACAAGAAGGGCAAGGATCGCACGGTGGCAGAGGGCGCCCGTAGGCACGCCGAGGACAAGAAGGGCTATGGCGGCCAGAAATTCCCAGAGCTCAAAAGGACAGCCAAGACCACTAAAAAAATCACTTTACGCTATACCTGTAAAACCTGCCAGTACAAGACCATGAAGCAGGGCATGAGGATGCGCAAGCTGGAGATATGATGACATGAAGCGAGAAAGCATCATGATACCAAAGCCGAAGAGCGCGTTCCTGTCGGTCCAGTGCGAAAAGTGCGGCGAAAAAGCCATAGTGTTCTCGCACACAACGACCGACATCAACTGCAAGTCGTGCGGCGAGCTGCTGGCAGAAAAGTCTGGAAGCCTTGCCATCATAAACGGCAAGGTCCTAGGCGCGCTGGACCAGTAATTTTTCCGCCAACTCTCTCTCTTCTTTTGTATTTACGTTGAGCGCGATTTCTTTTCTGTTCATCACCAAATAACGCTCCTCCACCACCACATCACCGGCGATCCTTGTCGTATCAAAAACAGTGATGCCTGAATGGCAGTACCTGCCAAATACCACACTTGGCTTGACGCCCATATTCTCCACAAATTCCTTTTCCAGCACTATCGAGACAGCCGGCTCCTGCCTGTTGCCAGCAGCATCAACGATGTCGCCTATTACCTGCGGGTCCACTAGGGGAATGTCAGCAGGCACTACCATGACTTTTTCCGGCTTTAATCTGGCAAGCGCGCGTGACAAGTCCTGCGGGTAGCCTTCACCGGCCGTCTCAATGATCTCGATCCCTTTCAATGCAAGAAATTCTTTTGTCTCTGGGGTGTTGGACGAAGCTATGGCGACAATTCTTGCAAACCTGCGCGAGCCGGCAAGCGCAGAAACCACGCGCTCTATCATTGCAGTATTGCCTACTTTGAGCAGCGGCTTTTCAGTCGCCGCCTGAATCATTCTTGTAGCCTTGCCGCCGCACATTATGGCAGCTATCAAAAAATTGTCATCACCAGTGGAAGCGTAGGAAGCGACGACAATACGATAAGCGACGACAGCCGGGTGATTTCATTCGATGCGCCGAGAACGTCTCCGGATATGCCGCCAAAGCTCCTGCCAGAGACATATTTCATGAGACCTGCTATGGCAAGCGAAACGCCAAGAGCGATCAGGCCCGCATAGCTGCTGGCGAGCCATACTATTGCCAGCATGATTCCAGTGGCTGCCGCTATCTTGCGTTTATCCTTCATTGCAGCAGTAAAGGGTGAGCTAAAGCCCTCCCAAGCAGAAAGCCCTCTGTTTGCCAGGAGCACCATGGCGTACTTGGCAATCACTTCTGCCGTCACGATGCTCATGAGGATGGCCAAGCCGGACGAAAACCCCATCTGGAACACGACTATCATGCCGGCGAAATACATGACCAGAGCCGCCACCCCGGCAGAGCCTACTGCGGGGTCAAGCATCGCCTTGCGTTTTACCTCCTTGCCGCCCTTTGCCATCAGCCCATCTGCAAAGTCGGCCAAGGCATCGGTATGGTGCACGCCGGTAATTATCACCAGCGCGCCGGTCACAAGCAGCCCGACGAGCAGCGGGTGCAGGAAAGGCGAGATCCCAAAAGCCATTGCGCCGACTAATGCTCCTACCACAAGGCCGGCGACAGGAAACAGGTACATGTTCTTGGCGACATAGTGTATGTCGTGGCTCTGCTGCTTGCCTGCAGGAAGTATCGTTAAAAATGCGAGTACTGAATGAACCGGCCTAAGGGATGCCAAGGAAAATCCTCCACCAGCCGGCGAGATACAGGATTGAAATGATGGGCGCGGAAACACCAAGGCAGAACAACAGAGTCGTGAGCTTCATTATAGAGATCGCCTCTCTGCACTTTTCAAGCGTCGCCGGCTCTTGCTCGTCGCCCAATGCATAATGACCTATTTTTTCAAGCCTGACGCGGAGCGCGCCGGCCATAGTCGCCATCGGGTAGCCGGCGTTTGGGCTGAAGGTCTTTGCATGATCGCGGTGGAGCATGTTCAGCGAATTCTTCCAGTCTGCGCCCAGCATTCTAGCCGAGGCGACCATCAGAAAAGCGGTTATCCTGGCCGGAACATAGTTTGCCACGGTGTCGAGCCGCGCCGACATCCAGCCAATGTCCTTGAAATACTCGTCCTTGTAGCCGACCATGGAGTCGAGCGTGTTTATCGTCCTGTATGCAAACGCTCCCGCGGGGCCGAAAAGCGAGTAATAGAAGATGGGGGCAGTTATTCCATCAACAGTGCTTTCGCTCACACATTCTATTGTTGCCGACATGATGTGCTGCTCGTCAAGGTCGTCGGTCCTTCGCCTCACTATCATGGACAGGTTCTGCCGGGCGCCGTCCAGATCTCCGGCCTCTACGCAGGACATGATTGCTTTTGCATGCCTCTCCATGCCTGCTACTGCGATCGTGATCTTCAGTGCCATCGCAGAAGCTATTGCCAGCGCAATAATGCCGGCAAGATACATGCTTGCAAATACCGTAAAATGCACTGCAAGTCCGACTGCCGCGACCAGCATGATCGCAAACAGCACCCCTTTGGCCTTTTCGGCCCCTCCCTTTAGCCGGGGAGCAGAGTAACCGATTAGCCGGCCAAGCCAGGCCACAGGGTGGTACCTGTTTGGAGGGTCGCCAAAGAGCCAGTCAGCGCCAACGCCGGCGAAAAGCGCTGCAATTAGAGCCAGCATCTATAGCCCGATTACCTCCGATATCCTGTCCATGTCTGCGCTCTCTTTTATTGCCTTTGCAACGAGGTCTATCTGCCAGTTCCATGCCTCGCGGGGCACATCTGCTTTGCCTGCCATGCTGCCAGCAAGCGAGTCCTCTTCAGGCAGGTTGAACTCGATCTTTGGTATGACTCCGAGAATCCTCTTTTTCGTCATCTTTTGGACCTCTTTTATCGCCGGAGCCAGGAGGGTGATGTCGCCCCTGAACTGGTTTATCAGGAACCCCTTGACGAGGCTCCTGTGAGCCGGCTTTAGCAGCTGCATCGTGCCGACGATGCTGGCAAAGCAGCCGCCCCGCTCAATGTCTGCCACAATAAGCACCGGCGCGCCGACCTTTTGCGCAAGAAGCATGTTGGCAATGTCGTATTTTGCGATGTTGATTTCTGACGGCGAGCCGGCGCCTTCGATTACCACAATGTCGTTTTCATTTCGGAGGCTGTCAAGGGCCTTGAGCGCGGTGGAAAAGCCCTGCTGCAGGACGAATTTCTCATAGTATTCCTTTGCATGCATCTCTGAATAGAACCGGCCGTTTAGGAACACCATGCTCCTGTATTCGCCAAGCGGCTTGAGCAGGATCGGGTTCATTCTGGGATCGGGCTCCTTTCTTGATGCAACTGCCTGTATCGCCTGCACAAGCGCCATCTTTGCGCCGCCTGCCGCGGCAAAAAAGTTGGACGACATGTTCTGCGCCTTGAACGGCGCGACCTTGTAGCCCCTGTCTGAAAGCAGCCTGCACAGGCCAATCGCTACGGTGCTCTTGCCGGCGCCGGACGACGTGCCCTGAACCATAACAACCTTTGCCCTTCTAGCCATCAAATCCCTCCAGTGCCTTTACCAGCCGAAGGTTTTCGGCATGCGCCTTGACTGCCACCCTGATATGCTGCGAGCCCATTCCTGTAAACGTGCTGCAGTCCCGAACGAGCACTCCTGACTTTTTCAGCAGCGCATCTCTAAATTGTGTGGAATTCCTGCTTTTTATGTCGATGAGAAAATAGTTTGCGTCCGACTTTAGTGGGCTGAACGATTCTAGCCTGGCAATGCTGTCATGCAGAAATTTGCGCTCCTTTTTGATGACAGCCCTTGCTCTCTGAAGGTGTTTTCTTCTATCTGCTAGCGCGGCAACTCCTGCAGCCTGGGCGAGGCCG